>NZ_CFHRBF010000012.1:0-277435 GCF_984380535.1 Thalassoroseus sp. | reverse complement strand
GTTCTGTATCTTCTGCAAACCCAATGGCAGGGCCAAGCAGGATCGAGACCCAGACGATCGCCCAGCCGATGAGAACGCCGATTTGCGGTCGCAGGGACACCATTGAATTCTTTCCGCGAGATCAATGGCGGATTGTCAGCCAACTCGAATCGCCCGTACCCCAGAAATCGGCATAATCCGTACAAACTCTCTAGTTTTTCTCGTGTGGCCATTCCAGCGAGGGTCTCGTTGTCGAAAACTTCGCGCCCCAACTTTTTTCATTCGGCGAGATACCACATGATCAGAATATTGCGAGAGTTGTTATAGTAGGAGGACAGGAAGGCGAAGTCCGTCGTTTCTTTGTGTGGAGTTCTCGGATGTACAGTTCTCAATTCAAGTCACGTCGGGCCGGATTTACATTGCTAGAACTCTTGGTGGTCATTGCGATCCTCTTGATCCTGATTGCCTTGTTATTGCCTGCGACTCGACGGTCTCGGGAGGCGGCTCGGCGAACACAATGCCGGAACCATCTCAAGCAATTGGGACTTGCACTCCACAATTATCATGAGACTCATCAAGGTTTGCCAGCGGCTTACACGACCAATGACGAGGGCCAGCGGCTACACAGTTGGCGAACCTTACTTCTGCCGCAACTTGAGAATCAAACGTTGTATGATACGACCGATTTCTCGAAACCCTGGAACGATCCTGACAATAAACTAACACCGAATTTCGACGTTGGTTTCTTTCAGTGTCCTTCGACGAATCTATCGCCCGCATTCACTGGTTATTTGGGACTCGTTGGCAATTCTCATGTCTTCCATCCCGGACGGATTCGTGAGTTCTCTGAGATCACTGATGGTACCAGCACGACTGTGATGGTTACCGAATTAGACGTCAATACCACGGTGCCTTGGCGGTCTCCGCAAGACATCGATGGGATCGCCTTCGTAAGCCTGAATGAAGAAACCGAGACCGTACACTCAGGCGGCGTGGAAACGCTAATGGCGGACGGGGCCGTGCGGTTTATCAGTCTGAATTTGTCGCCCGAGATTCGCCAAGCACTGGCGACGATCGCTGCCGGTGACAAGGTTGAAGACTACTGAATCAGTGGTGGAGAAAACGGATGAGACGCTTTCAATTCCTCGCACGGCGACCACGTTCGGTTTCAACTTTACATGGCTTCACGATTTTGGAATTGATTGTCGTGCTGGCGATCATTGGTATCGTGTTCGCGTTACTGATTCCCGCGGTTTCCGATGCCCGTGAAGCGGCTCGACGAACGCAATGTCGGGGCTACTTCAAGCATCACTCGGTTGCACTACACAATTATTTGGACATCCACGGCGTCTTTCCGCCGGCGTACACCACCGACGAATATGGCAAACCATTACACAGTTGGCGAACATTGATTCTGCCCTTCTTTGAACAAGGCAATCTCTACGAATCTTTGGACCTTTCGAAGCCTTGGAATGATCCCGCCAACTCCGTTGCACCGAACTTGGATGTCCGGTACTACCGCTGTCCATCGCACGAAGAGGAACTTCCTGCGTTTCATACGACGTATCTGGGGATTGCAGGCCAGCACCATGCGTTTCACCCGACACGCGGGCGGACGATCGACGAATTCGGCGACCGCTTTGGCGACACAGGCATGGTGCTGGAAGTTGCGATCGACGACGCCGTGCATTGGATGTCCCCCCAAGATATCGACGGCAGCTATCTCACTGGGGTCACCGAGGAATTCAATTTCCCACACGATCAAGGTATGCATCTGGGGATTGTCGACGGGAGTTGTCGATTGTTGGGGGCCAAAACATCGATTGCCGAGACATCAGTTGCCGAGAGAAAAGCAATGGTAACAATTCCAGAATACTTAGACCCTCATCAATTATCGAAATAACGACCCCAATGACCGAACCAGACACGCCGACGTTACACAATGTCACGGTCTATTACCTTGAAATGTTAGCTCGCCCGCAGATTCAATTGGAACCACCATGCGATGGACTCAGCGTGATTCATGCCAAGTCTCCGTCGGTGGCGTATTATCGATTCCTGTATGATGCTGTCGGTGAAGACTATCGCTGGTTGAGTCGTCGCAAACTTTCCGATGAGGAACTTGCGAAGATCATTCAAGACCCACTCGACGAGATTCAGGTTTTGCATCTCGATGGCACACCGATCGGGTTCGCGGAACTGAGTCGACACGACCTGGGGAATGTCGAACTCGTGCAGTTCGGCTTAATCCCGAATTGGCATGGCCGCGGGATTGGTCCGTGGTTTTTGAAGTGGGTCATCGATCACGTTTGGAATCCATCGGTCCAGCGATTTTGGTTGCATACTTGCACCTTCGATCATCCCGCTGCGTTGCCGATGTACCAGAAAGCTGGGTTTGTCCTTTACGACGAGAAACAAATTCAACGGGAGTATTAATCACTCTCGCATGCCGAACCTGTCGCGGAAATTGATGTCTGGCTGTTATGAACAACAACCAAATTCGGAAACTTGGAGTCCCTGACGATTGTGTTGCGGCAGCGCTGACCGCAATTCAATCAGCGGCAAAAGCCGGCGAGTTGAAATCGCTGAACGTCAAGAAACTCCTGCGTGAAATCGTTGCAGCACCAGAGCAGCACACCGATCACCCTCACTTTGGTGCGTTGGCGTCCGCGATTATCGAGGATCGAGAATTCGAACCCGCCGAACCGATTGACTATCAAACGTGGGGCGAAGATATTGATCAGGCCGCTCACACACAGATGCACCAAGCGTGTTCGGTGCCCAGTGCCGTTGGGGCGGCGTTGATGCCGGATGCTCACGTCGGTTACGGTTTGCCGATCGGTGGGGTGTTGGCGACTGAGAACACGGTGATTCCGTATGCGGTGGGCGTCGATATCGCGTGCCGGATGAAGTTGTCGATTCTGGATATCCCGACTGAGACATTGAAAAGCAAATTCGAGGATTACCGAACCGCATTGGAAAAAGGCACGCGATTTGGCATCGGTGCAAAACATCAACGACCACAAGATCACGCCGTCATGGACGCGGACTGGTCGATCACGCGCGTGACCCGCGAGAACAAGGACAAGGCGTGGAAACAACTCGGCACATCCGGTAGTGGGAATCACTTTGCCGAGTTTGGCATCTTCACGCTGCCCGCTCGCGATGACGAACTGGACCTCGATGCCGGTGAGTATGTGGCGTTAATGACGCATAGCGGCAGTCGGGGAACTGGGGCATCGGTCTGTTCGACGTATTCTGCAATCGCGCAATCGCGGTTGCCCCGGAAGTACAATCATCTCGGCCGCCTCGCGTGGTTGGACCTCGGCTCGCAAGAGGGACAAGACTACTGGAACGCGATGAATTTGATGGGCGATTACGCGGCCGCCAATCACGACGTCATTCATCGGCTGGTTTCGAAGCTGCTTGGGGTGGAAATCATTAGTGGTGTGGAGAATCACCACAATTTCGCTTGGAAAGAAATTCACGACGGGAAAGAGGTGATTGTGCACCGCAAAGGGGCGACACCGGCTTCAAAAGGCGAACTCGGAGTTATTCCTGGCTCGATGGCCGACCCCGCATTTGTGGTTCGCGGAACCGGACACGCAGCTAGCTTGCGTTCGGCTTCGCACGGGGCCGGTCGACAGATGAGTCGCAAAAAAGCCAAGGCCAAATTCACCTTCGGTGCCGTCCGCAACGACTTGGAGAAGAAGGGGATTCACATCCTCTCAGCCGGTGCAGACGAAGTTCCCGGCGTCTACAAAGACATCAACACGGTCATGCAGCAACAGGCGGACCTGGTGGAAATCGTGGGGCGTTTCAATCCGCGAATCGTCAAAATGTGTGGCGATAACAGCCGGGCGGAAGATTGAACCGAAGTCACGATGAACGAGGAACCGGCACGATATTCCAGTGGGGAACTCAACTTTTCTGGCGCGGTGGACTAGACTGGGGCTGCTCTGATTGGAAGAGCGACCGTCTTTAGTTTGATAACTCGTTTTGGGAAGTCCAACGTGCTGATACGAGCTGTTCTCATAGCCCTTTTGTTCCTTCCGACAACTCTCGAGGCGGCGGATGATCCTTGTGCTCAGCCGTCACCTGAGGAAATGGCCGCCGACGTGGGCGTCAAGCTGCCCCGACGACCTTGGCATGTGGCTAACGTTTGGTGGGAACTGGCCGGTCCCACTCCCAAATTTCAATCGCTGGAAATGGATATCACGATCGATCGCGACGTGCCTGACTCCTACAACCTGTACATTTCGCCGTGTGGGATTGCTCAAATCAATGGATTGAAGTTCTACGGGGGCATTCAAACCAACATCAATGGTTGGCCCAGTAAAGAGGATCACACGCGAGTCCACCGAGGGCATGGTGCAATCTTTTCCCGCTGGTCGGCCGATGAGAAAACTCCGATCGGTCTCGATCACGTGCGAACTGCCGATAAAGATTGTCTCGTTGAGAGTGCCGGATACGAAGGCGAGTTCGCGAGTGTCCGCAGACCCTATGTGTGGAAGAAGGGCACCTACACGTGGAGTATCACTCGAGCGGAGACCATCTCGCACAAGGGCAAACCGGCCACTTGGTTCACCTGTTCGGTTCGGGACCACGCCGGTCGTGAGCCGGTCGAAGTCGGAAGTCTGTTGTTCGAAGGCGAAGACTTCACATTCTGGGGACGGCATTCAGCGTTTGTGGAAGTGTATTCGACGGCCAAAATTCCGAAGTCGAACATTCCCAAAGTCAACGTGACCTTTGGTTGGCCCCGAATCAATGGTCGCCCGATCGACCTGAAGAAAGCGACTGCGTTCTATCCGTCTGAGAGAAGTGGCGTAACCAGTTCCCCGGACTGTGCTGAAGTCGTAGCCGACGGCGAACATTGCCGCGTCGAAGTTGGGCCGATCTTCAAACGCGATGAATCCAAACGCCGTCATGAATTAAAGATTCAGCGTGAGACGCCATGATTGTCCAGCAAATCTTCCGGCTCTGGCATGAACGGGGAGACTCGCAGTACGGCCGCGAAGCTGTCACGCAACGCGAACATGCGTTGCAAACCGCAATGCTGGCCAGGGAAGCGGGGGCATCGCCGACACTTGTCGCAGCGGCGTTACTTCATGATATCGGGCATGTGTTGCACGCGTTGCCCGATGACGCCCCAGACAACGGCATAGACGATCGGCACGAGACCATCGGGGCGCGCTGGTTGCAACAGCACTTTGTTCCAGACGTTTGGCAACCGGTTGCTCTCCATGTGCCGGCGAAACGCTTCTTGTGCGGCGTCGATCGGGATTACTTTCAGCTTCTCAGTGAGCCATCGGTGCAGAGTTTGCATTTGCAAGGCGGACCCATGACAGCCGAGGAAATTGCTGTCTTCAAGCAAAATCCGTTCTCTGATGCTGCGGTTCAACTTCGTCGTTGGGACGACGCCGCCAAGGTTGTTGGTCTGGAAACGCCATCCGTCGAAGGTTTTCGCCCCGAGTTGGAAGCCACCCTTCTCTAGTGATGTCAAGACGGCTCGGTCTAGCGAGTTTTTTCGTTCGGTGGTAGACTCACGGAACACGAATTTCCCTTGTGAAACCTATCGAGGAGAGATGGATGACGACATCGAAGCCGAATACAAATCGCTTGCCGTGGATTGTCGCCGGGCTTGGTTTGGGGCTATGTATTTCTTGGATGTGGCCGCACGAGCCAATGCACGCTGCAACCGTCGACCGTGACGAAAAGTTCGCGATGATCACGGTGCCGGTGAAAGACGTGCAGTTTGCCGGTGTGAAAGATTCACTCGACGGCATTTTCGTATTGGACTTCTTGACCGGGCAATTGCGGGGAGCCGTCCTTGATCCTCGAACCGGACAGTTCACAACGGCTTATCTGCGATCGGTTGCTTCGGATTTCAATCTCGATCCCCAAGCGACTGCCCGATACGCCGTCACAACGGGCGTAGCCAACTTGCCGAATCAGGGACGCATTCAAATGTCGACTGGCGTGCTCTACGTTGGTGAACTCAACAGCGGCATGGTGATGGCCTACGGCTTCCCTTACAGCGACAGTCAACGAGCCGCAGCACCGATCCCATTGATTCCGTTGAACCAAGGCTTCCCGTTCCGCGAAGCTCAATAACGCTGACAAATTTCGACAATAAGAAAGCGGGATTCGCTGGGCGAGTCCCGCTTTTTCATTGGAGTTGCTGGAACGGTTTGGCAACGTATTACCAGCGGAACATCGCGGTGCCCCAGGTCAAACCGGCTCCGAATCCGCTGATGAGCAGGGAATCGCCTTGGCTGATGCGGCCTGCTTGGTAAACTTCATCGAGTGCCAACGGGATCGATGCCGCCGAGGTATTGCCGTAACTGGCGAGGTTATTGACGATCTTCTCTGGTGCAATTCCCAGCGTATCAGTCGCATGATTGAGAATTCGCACGTTGGCTTGATGAAGCAAGTAATAGTCGACGTCGTTGGCTTCCATCTGGCAACGATCGAGAATCAACTGAATCGTTTCCGTGAGAGCTTGAATCGCCCACTTGAACACGTTGCGACCATCCATTTGCAGGTACTGCTCACCGACGTTCAAGTCGGAGACGGTCATCGGTCGCGCGGTTCCGCCGGCGGGAACAGTCAGTAACGGTCCGCCACTGCCGTCGGCTCCAAGTTGGTAACACGTTAACCCTTGGTGATCGTCACCCTTTGCCAGCAAGACGGCACCCGCGGCATCGCCGAATAAGGGAGCCGTGCGTTGGTCATCGGGTTGTACGATGCGACTATTAACGTCGCCGCCCAACACCAAAGCCAGTTTGCTATTGCCCGAGGCCACATACTGAGCTGCCGTCACCAAGGCGTACACGAAACCCGAACAGGCGGCCTGCACATCGAATGCAGGGGCATCTAAACCGAGTGCGTTCTGCACGAGACATGCGGTGGAAGGGCACGGATAATCTGGCGTGAACGTGCCGACCACACACAAGTCGATATCTTTCGTCGAAACGCCCGCAGTTCGAATCGCCTGTTGAGCAGCCTCGACACACAGGTGACTCGTCGCCTGATGCGGTCCTGCATAGCGACGCGTAAGGATCCCGCTGCGTTGCTCGATCCAACCTTTCTCGAACCCGTATTGTTCTTCGAGTTCGGTGTTCGTAACGACTTTGTCGGGCACATAACTCCCGGTGCCGACAATTTGAACTCCCGTCAGCGACTGTGTTCGCGGACTGCTGCGAAACAGTTTTCGGCCGTCTTTTTTCGGCTTCTCGATCGGGACATTCGGGCGAATGTGCGGACCACCCGATCGATTCTTATGCAGATTGACCGTAGAGTCGGACGCAATCGCGACTTTGGTGGCAGTCGAATGGTTAACCGCCTCCGACTGGTCATCCAGTCGATTTGGCGGGAAATGAGGACTCGAATGCGGCATGGTTGAACAATTCCGCGGATGGATTCAGTCGAAGAGGGTTGGGATGATAAACGACGTACGAAGACGCCATTCATCATGCGTAGCGGAACCGTACAGAGACGGGCAATCGGCGATGGGTCGGTTCAATAAGCGTTTGAGGGGCCTAATAGTCGTAGCCATCGGATCGGTGTTCCCTACGTGTTCCGAGTGGAAGCGTCCAACTCTCGAAAATCCAGACGAGAATTCAACCGGACGCTGTCAACGGTTCGGAGTATACCGGCTTTACCCTAGAAGAACTAGCGAGAAAATCCTCTTGAAACCGGCTTGCAATCAAATGTATTAACACGAACGGGTTCTTCGGGTTGGAAACGAAAGTCAATTTAGAGAGTTTTGGCAAGCAATTTCCTGTTTCGCCTGACGACGCCCGACCAATCAGCAGGGAGAATGATTCCACCACAAATGCCGACGACGAAAACATCATGCGTTTGAAATGGCCGGTTGGCTTGGTTTTCCCTCGGTTTTTCATTACATGTCGGTGCGGCTCGTACCAAAGCCAGCGATTCTGAAGCGTGGCGGTTTTTGCCTCGTCAAGCTTGGGACATAGAAGACCGCAGCACGGTCTAAGACAAGGGTTCAATGAGTTGTCACCGTATTCGTCTGCGTGGGCCGTGGAATCTCGTGGTCCATGATCAAGAGGCTCAATCGGAACAACGAGTCAGCGTTCCGGACAGCTGGCAGAATCTTTTGGGAACCACGCGTGGCGTGATTTGTCTTTCGCGTCGGTTTAATTGTCCGACGCGGTTAGGCGATGACGATCAAGTTTGCCTTGTGCTTTCGCCCATCCCGTTCGAAACAGTGCGATTGTTACTGAACGAGCAGGAGATCGTTCTGAAATCCGCTTTATCTGAAGCAATCCGATTCGACGTGACCCAGCTGCTACAACCCAATAACAGATTCGTGATGGAACTGACGATTCCGGAAGACAGGTTGCAATCAGATTATGGTGACTTCGAAGGTGTCACGATCGAGATCCAATCCCAAGACGATTGAACCGTTCACGCAACGTGTTTGGTTGCGGGAGTGATTTCCCCTGCGATTGTATACTCGAGCCGAACGCGAGTTGTTCCGTCCGTGGCAGGGCGACGCACTTCCAGGCGAACACCGTAAGGGTGGACGGAACTCACAGCAACGTCGGCCATCTCATCACCGAGGACCGCACATTCCGTTTCGGGTAAGTGGTCCATCGGCGGGCAAATCGGAATATGCAACGCGACTTTCCGCTGGTTCGGTTGGAAGTCCACCGTTAGCACGCCTTGGAGCACATCCCAGCCGGTTTCATCTTCGAACAGATGCCGACGCGTCATTTCATGGAATAGCTCGTCGTCTTCGTCTGGGGTGGTCAAATCGGTGGCGACTTTGAGAGCCGGCTGTTCCAGCGAAAGCGGGTTGCAAGTGGCGTCGGCGGAAAACTCGCGAACCATTTCGGCCAGCACATCAGGACGAATGCGAGTCACTGCCCACCCAACCGCCCCGACTGTAATGGCTTGAACCGTCAAGAAAGCAATCGTTGCCACCGAGGGCGAAACCAGCAGCAACCAGCCGACGATCATTGCCGGAGAGAGATGGAGAGCGGTCGACTGCCAAAACGTGTCAGAGTCTTGGTTCTCGTCACGAGTGAGTTGACCGAGCGTGACCGATAATAACACCAAAACGCTGATGCCACTGGCCACGAAACAGATCGCAGCGTCGGCCATTCCCTCCGAAAACGCACCAGCCAGACGGCGACACGCGAGGACGCACACGATTACTGCTGGTCCGAACCAAAGGCCGTTCGCGGCCAATTGGACCCAATCCCGCCGAGATTCCGGCAACACAGACGCCATCCCAAGCATCGTGCTCATTCCTTGACTGAAAGGCCCCGGAAATCATTCTCCGGGGCGCGGTGAAAAAATCTACACGGTTGCGGGCTGCACTTTCGGTACCTCGGCACCTAACCCAGCAGCCGTGCGAAGATCGGACGCTTTGTCGGTGTGTTCCCAACTGAAGTCGCTGTCGCTGCGACCGAAATGCCCACCGGCGGCGGTTTTTCGGAAGATCGGACGACGAAGTTGGAGGTGATTGATGATTCCCTGTGGAGTCAACGGGAAGATTTCACGGATGACCTTGGCGATTTGATCGTCGCCGACCACACCCGTTCCGTTGGTTTCCACATGAACGCTGACCGGTTCGGCCACACCGATGGCGTAGGCCAGTTGAACTTCACATTCCGTTGCCAATCCGGCGGCGACAACATTCTTGGCCACATACCGTGCCATATAAGCGGCGGATCGGTCGACTTTGGTCGAGTCTTTGCCGCTGAATGCTCCACCACCGTGCCGACCCCAACCACCGTATGTGTCGACAATGATTTTTCGTCCGGTCAAGCCGCAGTCCCCGTGCGGTCCACCGACCACGAAGTTGCCCGTCGGATTGATGTGGTATTTCACGTTTGCGGAAAGCATGTTGGCCGGAATCGAGGGCTTCACGACTTCCTCGATGACGAACTCATGAATCTCTTTCTGAGATACCGACTCCCGGTGCTGCGTGGAAACCACCACAGCCGATACCGCCACAGGTTTGGTCCCTTCGTAATTCACAGTGACTTGGCTTTTGCTATCAGGGCGAAGCCAGTCCACTTTCTTTTCTTTGCGAAGCTCGGTGATGCGGTTGATAATGCGATGCGACAACGCGATCGGCAACGGCATCAGTTCTTCGGTCTGCGTGCATGCGTAACCGAACATCAAGCCTTGGTCGCCGGCACCATCGGCATCCACGCCTTGGGCAATATCCGCACTTTGGCTGTGAAGGGCGACTTGCACTTTGCAAGTATCGGCATCGAATCCGATGTCGGAATCGTTCTCGTCTTCCTTGACATATCCGATGTCGCGAATGACTTCCCGAGCGATTTTTTCGTAGTCGACTTCCGTGTTCGAACGGATCTCACCGGCAAGCACGACGAGATCGGTAGTGCAAAGGGTTTCACAAGCCACACGCGACTGCGGGTCGCCAGCCAACAGAGCATCGAGAACACCGTCGGAAATTTGATCCGAAACCTTGTCCGGGTGGCCCATGCTGACCGATTCACTCGTGAACGCATACTGGGACATCCAAAACTCCTACTCTTTTGCCAATTCAATATCAGTTTGAAAAGAAGACCTGTCGGTGTGGACCGCCGCCTTCAAATTCCCGGAACGACGGACCTTCACACCACTTGTGAGGGATTGTGCCGACGCCGATGCTCGATCTTTACGAATAAACCTAGGAAATTCTAGGCCTCTCGGCGATTTGGCACAAGATGAGCAGACTTTTCTCCTTTACGCTGCTGTCGAGTGACCGCACCTCTTCGGACCGTCCAATAATGGCAGTAAGAGCTCACAAGTCCGAGTTGTGGCACCTTGTTGTGTGAGGACTAATTGTTGTGCACGCCGACCCATTTCCCGAGCTTCTGCCGGGTTCTGCAACCAACCTGTAATAACGGCTTGAAGTTCGTCGGCATTTTGAGCAACGCGGATCGCATCTCCCGTAATCAGCAGGTCGACAACGCTGCGAAAATTCTTAGTGTCTGGACCGACGACAACCGCCGCTCCGTAACCGGCTGGTTCGATCATGTTCTGCCCGCCGCGTCCGACGGATAAAGTCCCGCCAACAAACGCGAGGTCCACGAACCCCCAGCAAGCATTCAGCTCGCCAAGTGTATCGACCAACACAACGGGAGTTTCATCGGTTTGAGCCAGCGAACTCGTACGGGCGTCGCGAACAACACTCCGACGGACCAATGGCAATCCGAATCTTTTGACTAGGTTTGCAACGTCCTCGAAGCGTTCCTGATGTCGAGGAACCAAAACCAATCGCAAATTGGGAAACGTTTCTCGGAGTTCAAGCCAAATTCGAATTGCGACTTCTTCCTCAGGGGACTGTGTGCTGCCGGCAAGGAACACGATTTCGTCGGTCTTCAGTCCCAGCGATTCTCGGATGGAGTGCGTTAGCGAATTATTGCGGTCCGTTTTGACGCCATCGAACTTAACCGAGCCGGTCACATGCACGACATCCTCTGGTGCACCCAGTGCAATTAGGCGTTCGGCGTATGTGTCATCTTGGACGGCAAGCAATTCGAAACGTGCGAACAAGCGTTGCATTAAAACACGGATACGTCTGTAACCCCGGAAACTCTTCTCGCTGATTCTCCCATTGATCAACGCCAACGGAACCTGCATGGCCGAAGCAGTCCGAATAAAGTTCGGCCACAGTTCCAGTTCGACTAACACGATCGCTGACGGTTGAATTCGTCGAATCGCCCGCCGCACCGACCAGGTGAAATCAAGGGGAAAGTAGCAGACAGTATGCTGCGGAAATTGTTCCCGCGCGACGGAATGGCCGGTTGAAGTTGTAGTCGAAATTACAATGTCGACGTCGGGATGCCGGGTGAGTAGTTGTTGGAGAACTGTCCGCAACTGCAGGACTTCGCCAACGCTCACCGCGTGAAACCAGAGGCACTCCCGAGTCGATGTTCGGGACGGCAAACTACCCCAAAGTTTTTGGCTCCAACCGTCGCGGTATTTCCCCGTGCGAAATCGTTTCCACAAGATCACAGGAGCGATACAAATCGCCAAAACCGAATAGATGCCGTTCAGCAACCAACCCATCGGGCATCCTTTCCCGCCTGTGCAAAATTGAAATCGCAGGGACTATTTCGTCTCGCTGCGAATTCGTTGTTGCACGTACTCCTTTGGGACAAGCATTCGAGATTCGAGGACCGCAATCCTGTCGTCTCGTCTGCTACATGGCTCCGTGACACTTCTTGTATTTCTTGCCGCTGCCACACGGACATGGATCGTTACGACCGACTTTGTCGCCACGATTCACGATGGGATCCACGACTTGTGATTCCTGACCTGGCAGCGGGCCTTCTTCGGTTGGCTGACCGCCCTGTTGTTGCGGTTGGGGGGCAGCGGCGTGCGTGGTTCCCGTGATGGTCCACAATGAACCGACAAACTCGGGGCTTTGCTTCTCGAGTCGGAAGATTGCCTGCGTGACTTGCTGACCAATACGGTCCCAAACGCCAGCGAAAGCAGTGCGGCCTTGTCGTTTGTACTCGACCTTGGGGTCCTTCTGGGC
Source organism: Thalassoroseus sp. (assembly GCF_984380535.1). NCBI lineage: Bacteria > Pseudomonadati > Planctomycetota > Planctomycetia > Planctomycetales > Planctomycetaceae > Thalassoroseus > Thalassoroseus sp. The sequence goes on along the minus strand of NZ_CFHRBF010000012.1, from coordinate 264,924 downwards.
GTAACTTTCCAGACCGATTGTGGACCGCAGATGGTCCATGTAATACAAGTGATCCTTCCAAGACTGATCAAGCACCTCGAGCAACAACGAACGTTCCGCCTGGGCAATTTCCGGGCGATACCGTTTCTCGATACCTTCCCACAACCGAATGCGGGCTTCTTCTTTGCTCAGAGTTTCCAGCTCGGATCGCTCGATATCCACATCGAGTTTGTCATCCGCGAAACTGGAGAGCTTGAGCAACGCGTTTTTATCGATCGGGTGACCGTTGCGTTCTTCTTTGCCGCCAAAACCGTAGGCTTCGTCCAACAACGCTTCGAGTTCGTCACGGATCTCCGGATCGATCATGTACGCCCGGCTGCGTTCGGTGAGGATTTTCTCAATATCCGCCCGAGATTTGCCCTGGAGTTGTTCCGGGTCGATGCTGGATTCAAACCGATCCGAAGCCCACTGCACGAGTCGTTCCCGAGCGACTTTTTCGCCACCGGTCTGCTGCGGAGTCTCCGGCAGAAAGTTCGTCATCCCGACCGCAACAGGGAATGTCACTTCCTTTTCGCGATAGAGGGCACGAATTCTGTCGTGGACCAATGTCGTTGCTTCATGAACTTCGAGACCGTCGAATTCACTCGGGTCAATCTGCACGGTGAATTGTTGATTCAACCACCCGGACAGTGCTTTTCGCGGGTAGTCTTCGGCGAGAAACTCATCAGCCAAGCTGAAATCGAGTTTGGCGATGACTTCATTCGCCCGGTCCATCAGATAGCGGAAGATGTCATCCCGACCGATTTTCTTGAGTTCGCGGTCGTTCGTGTTCAATCCCCAATGACGATTGGCCCACTTCGACAACGCGGTCCAATTCCACTCGCGTTCGTTCTCCTCGCCGCCGGGAAGGTTCTCGTCGATTTGGTCTTGGAGGAGTTCTTCGCTTTGTCGTTGTGCTTGATCACGAAGGAAGTCGTCAAGCTGTTCGCGATCCATCCCTCGAACCTCGTTCGGTTCGACGAGGATCCCAAAGGCTTGTCCGACCCAACTGGCGATCGACTCCCAACGATACATATCGTCGAGAAACTCCGGGACCCATTTCTCGACCTGTTGGTCGACCATGTCAAGAATCAAGCCACGACAATTTTCGCCATCGAGAATGCGTTGGCGGTAGGAATAAACCCGCTTCCGCTGGTCATCCATCACTTCGTCGTATTCGAGTAAGTTCTTCCGAATATCGAAGTTGCGCTCTTCAACCTTCTTCTGAGCGCCTTCGATCCGCTTATTGACGAAGCGGTTTTCGATCGACTCGCCTTTTTCCATCCCCAATCGTTGAAGGACGTTCTTGACCCAGTCGCCCGCGAAAATCCGCATCAGGTCGTCTTCGAGCGACAGATAGAACCGGCTACTACCGGGATCACCCTGTCGACCGGATCGACCGCGAAGTTGTAAGTCGATCCGCCGCGATTCGTGTCGTTCGGTACCAATCACATGGAGACCGCCAACCTCGGCGACCTTTTTGCCTTCCTCTTCCATGCCTTCTTCTTTGGCGATGCGTCTGCTGGTTTCCTCCCAGACCGCTTTCGGCACATCGATTCGGCTTTCGTAGGTATGTTTGAGCTCATCCCACGCCATGTGTTCCGGGTTACCACCGAGGATAATGTCGGTCCCCCGACCGGCCATGTTCGTCGCGATGGTGACGGCCCCCCAACGACCACCTTGAGCCACAATTTCCGCTTCTCGCTCGACATGTTTCGCGTTAAGTACGTTGTGCTTGATGCCCGCGCGATCGAGTTTTCGAGAGAGCAATTCGGAATTCTCGATCGACACTGTCCCGACCAATATCGGGCGACCAGTTTTGTGAACCTCTTTGATCTCGTTGATGACCGCATCCCACTTTTCTTCTTCCGTACAGAAGATGACGTCGGGATGCTCGATTCGTTGGAGTGGTCGGTTCGTCGGAATGCTGACCACATCAAGCTTGTAGACTTTCCAGAACTCGGATGCTTCCGTCATCGCGGTCCCGGTCATACCGCCAAGCTTTTTGTAGAGCTTGAAGAAGTTCTGCAGCGTGATTGTCGCGAGTGTTTGGTTCTCGCTTTTGATCTTCACGCCTTCTTTCGCTTCGACGGCTTGATGGAGACCGTCGCTCCACTGTCGCCCTTCCATCGCCCGGCCGGTATGTTCGTCGACGATGATGATTTCCTGCCCTCGCACCATGTAGTTCACATCTTTTTTATAAAGATGATGAGCCTTGAGCGAGTTGTCGATCAGGTGGGGCCACTCCATGTTGCCAGCAGAGTAGAAACTGTCACCTTCTTTGATGTAGCCATGTTTGGCGGCGAGTTGTTCGGCGTAATGCACACCGTCTTCGGTCAAGTGACAACTGTGTTCTTTTTCTTTGACTTCGAAGTGCTCGTCGCGTTTGAGTTCCCGTGCAAGTCGGTCTGCTTTGGAGTACTTAGTGATGTCATCGTGCGCGGGACCGGAAATAATCAGCGGCGTCCGGGCTTCATCGATTAGGATGTTGTCGATTTCATCGATGACCGCAAAGTCAAGTGGGCCTTGCGCTTGCAATGCCTTTGTCGGTTTCATGTTATCGCGGAGATAATCGAAACCGAACTCGTTGTTTGTCCCGTAGGTGATATCGCAGGCGTACGCTTTTTGCCGCTCTGAGGAATTCATGTTGGACTGAATTGCCCCAACCGTCACTCCCAGACCGTTGTACAGGGGAGCCATCCACTCCATATCGCGACGGGCGAGGTAATCGTTGACGGTAATAACATGCACATGCCCCGCGAGTGCATTGAGATACGTCGGCAACGTGGCGACGAGGGTTTTCCCTTCCCCAGTCACCATTTCGGCGATCATCCCGCGGTGGAGAATCACACCCCCGACGATTTGCACATCGTAGTGTCGCATTTTCAGGAAGCGAATACCGGCTTCCCGAACCGCGGCGAACACTTCCGGCAGAAGGTCGTCGAGCGTTTCGCCCTTGGCGAGTCGGGCACGAAACTTCTCGGCTGACTGCCGAAGTTCCTCGTCGGATAGCTTCTGGAATTGTGGCTCAAACTGATTAACTTGGTCGAGAATGGAGCCGGGAACGATCTCGACGTTGCCGTCTTTATCGCGTTTATAGCCGATATCTCCGACTCGACGTTCGTTGGACGACCCAAACATGCGGGTGATGGCCCGCTCGACTTTGGCGGTTCCGGCGGTGAAAACGTCGCTGACGGTATCAAAAAATGACATGGCCTAGACTTTGCCTGAAGAATCGAATCCCTGATCGTAGCAATCTACTCGGGTTTTCCGCCCAAAATTCGGTCCGGTAGCCCGCAATCTTCCCGCAGTTTAACTGAAATGACTATTCGTTGTCACCGCAGGTTTCTTGACAACTGCTTAAGACGAGTTTTTTTGATGGGCCGTTTCAGAGAGTTTATGCGTGATGCGGCAAACTGGTCAATGTGTGATGCCAACGGAAAAACCCACCGACGTTCGCCGGCGGGTTCTGTGGTTGTTGTGGAGTTCGCATGTGCGATTGTGCATTTGTGAGATTGCAAAGAACACAAACGATCACAAAGAACGAAGTTGTGTGCCACTGTAGGAAACTGGATGTATTTAAGACAATATTACGTTACATTCAATGCGGTTAACACTTGGGTGGCATGCCCACCGTTTGGGGTGGGCATGGGCCAGTGATGTTTGAATGTCCAATCATGCCCACATAAAACCGTGGGCATGCCACCCACGACGCTAAATCGATGCAATTTCCTGCACTACTGGCTTGCCTAGCAGTGCGAGTGACCAGCCGTCCGGGAGTCGCTAGAAGCACTGCTGGACAAGCCAGCAGTGGCACATAATGACGCCGACAGTGACACCCGTTGACGCTAACAAATGCGAAAGCGCACGGGTGATAACCCGGTGCTGGATCGCTCTAGATCAACTCGTGAATGAGTTCCCGATTGTCGACCAGGTATTGTGGACGGCCGTTCGGGTCCATGAGGGTCGTATTGTGAGTGTCGATACCGAGTAAGTGGTAGACTGTATGGAAAATGTGTTGCAAATGCACCGGCCGGTCTTGCGGTTCCTCACCCAGCCGGTTTGTGGAGCCGATCGCTTGTCCGTGTTGCAAACCACCGCCAGCGAGGAAGAAGAACGCTGCTCGCGGCCAGTGATCACGACCGGCGTTGCCGTTGATGCGGGGTGTCCGGCCGAATTCACCAGACATCATGATGAGGGTATCGTCGAGCTGGCCATGAGCGTCGAGATCTTCAATCAGAGCGGTCAGTGCACGGCTCAAGGCGGGCAGTTGTTCACGCATCCGGTCGAAGTTCTGTCCGTGAGTGTCCCACCCGCCCCAGGAGAACGAAACACATCGCACGCCAGCGTCGATCAGGCGACGTGAAACTAGGAATCGTTCGTTGTCGCGACGTCGTCGATTGTTGCGATCGTTAATTCCATAGCGATCGATGGCACGGGGGTCGGCTTTCTTTAAGTCCAATGCATCATAGAGTTTACCTGAGGTGACGATGCCAACCGCTCGTTCGGTAAAACTGTCCATCGCTTCCATCATCCCGCTGCCGTCGACATCCCGTCGCAAGCGATCCAACTCGCCAAGCAACGATTGACGACCACTCAAACGATCGAGACTCACACTTCGGTTGAGTTGCAAATTTGAGCGTCCGGTGCTGTCCGGTCGGTAAGCATCGTTGACTTGTCCCAAAAAGCCTGGCTTTGTCCAGCCGGTGAGGTCAACGGCGGTCGGGGCGGTACCGTGTGGGGTGGTCTGTGATGGGCCCATCAGTTTGGACATCACTGCACTAATCCCCGGACGTCCGCCGAGCGAATCGAGATCGCGTTGTCGCCAACCGGATTCAGATTGCTTCGGGTTGTGCTCGTTGTTCATACCGTCGACCGAACGGATGACGGAAAACTTATCGCCGACAGTCGCCAAGTCCGTCATGAGTTCGCAAATGTCGAGCCCAGGGGAATTCGTCGCAATCGGGGAGAATTCGCCGCGGAATTCTTTCGGGGCCTGTGGTTTCAAATCGAACGTGTCCATGTGGGTTGGACCGCCCGAAAGATAGATATTGATAATCGATTTTCCGGTCGCCTTCGCACCGGCTGCCGCTTCGGCTTGCAACAGTTTGGGAAGAGTCAGACCCCCCAGGGCAAGTCCACCGATTTTCAGAAATCCCCGTCGCGAGATTCCATCACAGAATTGTTGTTGGCCACTGAAGAAATCCCACATGGTTGCGCTCCGGAAGAGGAAAATGCGACTCAAACAACCAAATTCGGTGGTAATGTTGAGGTCTCGTTGATAGAGCCCTCCAACCTTAGCGTACCGAAACGGATGCCCAGTTCCATCAAAAACTGTTGATTTTTCGGCGGATTGTGGGTGTCTTGCCCCAAAGGATTAGCAGATTTGCTTCGGGGAACGTTCTGGCACCGTATGTCTGTTCGTGATAGATTGAACTTCCATCACACGTAGTTACACTTTTTTCGGAAAAAACTCATTTTTTCGGGCAAGTCTTCTGTGGATGGGCTTGTTAGTCTGAAGAACGAAGCCGTTTCCGATCGATCGATGTCTCTCTGGTCGATTTATGGAACGCGACTCTACTCAACCCAAGTCGGTTTTTAAGGGAAGTTACCCATGCCATCGCTCGATCCGGAACGTGCGGGCCAATTGGCGCGAGATTGTTGGCGGAAGGGCACCGAAGCGCTCAATTCGAAGAATTGGGACTTCGCCATCGAGATGTTCGCTCAGGCCGTCAAACTGGTTCCCGACAATCTCATGTACCGTCAAGTTCTCCGCGGGGCCGAGCACAAGAAGTACGGCGACAATGGCAAAGGCGCTCGTATGGCCGGCGCGAAGTTGATGGGGATCAAAAGCAAAGTCAAAAAAGCCCGCTCCAAGGAAGATTGGGATGCGGTTGACCTTGCCGCCGAGGAAGGGTTAAAGGTCAATCCTTGGGAACCATCGTTGAACTTCGAGTTGGGGACGGCCTGTTCGAAGCGGGAGTTCCTGGACGTCGCGATTTTCGCCTTCGGTGAGGCGGTCAAAGCTGAGAAGGAAAACCGCGATTATTTGCGTGCCCTCGGTGATGCGCATCTCGAAAAAGAGAACTACGACGAAGCTGCCCTGTTCTGGGGCAAGGTTTACGAACTCGACCCGCACGATGGGGAAGCACGATCGAAGTGCTCGCAAATTCAGGTGGAAAAGGCCACCAAGAAAGGCGGCTATCGGGAGGCGGAAGGAACTCGCGACGTCGCCACCGAGAAAACCGCATACGAACAAGCCCGGGGCGATCGGTCGTCCAAGAACACCGACGTCATCAATCCGGGTGACGATCCGATCAAAGACTTGGAAATGGCGATTCGCAAGAATCCCGACAATGTCGACAACTACGTGCGGTTGGCGGAACTGCATCGTAAGGAAAAACGGTACGAATCGGCATTGAAGTACGCTCGCAAAGCGGCGGAAATGAGCGACGAACCGACCGTCGCGGAATTGGTGGAAGATGTCGAGTTGGAATTGCTTCGGCAACGACTCGACAAGGCCACGGACGATATGAACGCAAACCCGGAAGACGAAGCGGTCAAAGCGTTCCGTGACAAAACGTTGCGAAAACTCGTGAAACACGAAATCGATGTGCTCGCCGGTCGTGTCAAACGCTACCCGAAGAACTCGCAGCTCAAATTCGACTTGGGCAAACGGTATCGACAGGTCGGGAAGTATTCCGATGCAATTCAGCTGTTCCAGCAATCGGTCGCCGATCAACGGTTGGAATCGGAAGCCCTGGTTCACTTGGGGCATTGCTTCATCAAAGAAAAGAAGTTGCCCCTGGCGAAACGGCAATTTGAGAAAGCGCTGCCGAAGTTGAACAAACAGGATGACCCCGATTTGTTCAAAGACGCCTGCTATGCTCTTGCCCGTTTGGAAGAGGAGTCCGGGAACCTCGAGCAAGCCGAGGAGCATTACAGCAACATTCTCGAAATCGACTACAACTACCGCAACGTGCAAAAACGGCTGGAGAAAATTCAGTCCGGCGAAGCGGGTGGCGGCGACGACGACGAATAATGCACGGGATGAAAGTCACGAAGCCGGAGCTAGTCGGGCGATGTGGCCAGCAAGTTCTTCGGGACTTTCTTGCCCGGTGATCGGGATGGCGGTGCACTCTTCGAGATTGCGAAACCAGGTGTGTTGTCGTTTGGCGAACTGCCGGGTCCGACGTTGAATTAGATCAATTGTTTCCTCAAGTGATTGCTCGCCTTGAACGTGAGCGATCACCTCTTTGTACCCGAGTGCCTGTGCCGCCGTTTGACTGAGTGGTGGTGTGCGTTCAAGTAAGTTGCGGACTTCTTCGATCAGTCCCTCGGCAATCATCATTTCCACGCGTCGATTGATCCGCTGATGCAACCAATCACGCGGTGGTTCCAACCAGTAGACGTGTTGCGGTCGTTGCTCTGGTGGTAATGCGGCCTGTCGTTGTTGAGCCGAAAGCGGTTTTCCGGTCACGTGATGGACTTCGAGAGCCCGAACGATTCGACGGGTATCATTCGGATGGAGTTTCGCTGCCGACTCTGGATCGACTTGAGCCAACTCACGATGCAACCATTCCGAACCTGCAGAGGCGGCTTGAGTTTCGATGCGTTGTCGGAACTCCAGATCCGCGGCCGGTCCATCAAACACGCCTCGCAACAGTCCCCGCAGATACAACCCAGTTCCCCCGACGAACAACGGGATCCGTCCGCGTGCCATAATGTCACGACAAACCCGATCGGAAGCTGAAACGTACTCCGCCAGGCTGAAATCTTCGTGTGGATCGAGAATGTCGATCAAGTGGTGCGGCACGGCGGCTTGTTGCTCGGGAGTTGCCTTCGCCGTGCCAATATCCATGCCGCGATACAGCGACATCGAGTCCAACGCAATGATTTCCGCACCGATAAGCTGAGCCAAATGAATCGCCACAGCGCTCTTGCCACAAGCGGTGGGCCCGCCTAGAAACCAAGCGGTACGGATGATCGAAGCATCAATTTGCATTGTTGGTAGGCTCAAGTGGAACGCCCGAGTCGATACAAGGGCTTTCATCAGACGACGTTGGTTCTTAATATAACGACCAGCTTGCTTCCTTCAGAGGGTGTGCGACCGAACTTGGCGAATCCCGAGCCAATCGGAAGCCTGCAGGCAGATTAACCTGGTTGAAGAACCACCGAGAACCCGAATCGATCCAGCGACGTTGGCCAGGTCCTGCCAACATGAGTCGCCCGTACATTGTCGCGAGAGTCCGTCAAATGGCTGAGTTTGAATACAGTACCATCATTGCGTGTGAAGCGTCCAAGTTGTTCGAATTCATCATTCGACCACACCAAGCCTACACACTCTCGCCGCCCAAAATGAACATCACCCTTCTGCAAACCCCGGAGATTATCGAGTTGGGCAGCGTAATCCGGTTTCAAGTGGAAGCCTTTGGCATGACGCAGGAGTTTACTCACGAGATCATCGCATTCGAGCCCGATCAGCGGTTTGTCGAGCAACAGACCAAGGGGCTGTTCAAAAAATATGTGCACGAGCACTCCGTGACACCCACTGAGGGGGGCGTGAAGTTGCGGGATCGAGTGGAGTTTCAACCGCCGGGGGGCATGGTGGGGATGATGCTCACCGAGGATCGAATCCGCGAAAATCTGAAGAAGAGTTTGGAATACAGTCATGGCGAGCTGAAAAAGACAATGGAATCCGCATGAATTCACCCGACCGTCCGCGACCGCCACGTCGTCCCAGTGAATCTCGCCGTCGTCGTGAGCGAGAACGTGCCAAGAGTCGCACGGGGACGCCTTTCGCGTTGATGGTCTTGCTCGCGGTCGTCGGAGCGCCGTTGGTCGTGGGGTTGATGATCACGCCGAAACTGTTCTATGTCGTGGCTGTTGTTTTCGGTATCGGTGCGTTTCACTATCTTGTGTGGGGATGGTGGCTCGGCGGTGGGCCGACTGCGGAGAACAACTTCTGGGAACACGCTGAACCGCCCGCTTCGGAACGGGGTTCCGACGATCCGTGGCTTGACGTAGAATAGATAGGTCCCTCGGACGAACACACGTCAAGAGTTGGCGATCCCGCAATCGACTTGGCGACGTGGGTTGTCTCGTTTCAGGGGCGAACCTGTTCGCATCCCACGTGAAATTTCGTCAAATCACGAATATCGATCAGATGCGACGAACTTCCCAGTGCCCAACACTTACTGAGACCTAGCCGAATTTGTGTGAGCGGATCAGTGGTCTTGCGTCATTATTGCAGTGTCTGGGGCTGTTTCGATTCTCCGCACTCCGCGAAAGCCCGGAATTAATCCATGAATTCTGCATTCGCTCGTATCTCGTTACTGTTGCTCGCTTTTGGAACAGTCGCCGACCTGGTTCATGCGGACAATACGCTGGCGTCGCGAAAGTTGGACGGTCTTCGTTCGCAACATCAACGATTGCGAGACGAACTTGCGGAGGCTTTATCGAAAATTCTCCCGCAAGCCGAAGCGGGAAATGCTTCGAACGCAGTTGCCGAAATCCAGCGACTGATGAAGCCTGTCGATTCCTCGCAATTACTGTTCTCGAAATTGCCAAGCGAAGTATCGCCGGCAATTTCCCGTGACCTTCCGAAAGAGGAGCAGGTCTGGCGACGCGAACTTTGGACCACTCGCGAGAAGTTTGGCGACGACATGTATCGCCTCTCGCGGACGGCGTTGCATGCCGGGTTCCCCAGTTTTGCCTACCGATTAGTCCGAGAGACGGCCGAAATCTTCCCCGACCATCGGCAGGCACGACGTTTGTTAGGCTATGTCCGCTTGGAAAATCGTTGGGTCACACCGTTCGCTGCGAAAATGGCCCGCGAGCGTCGAGTGTGGCACGAGACCTACGGTTGGTTGCGGATCGAAGACGTTAAACGCTACGAAAACGGCGAACGGTTCTATCGCCGATGGATGTCTGCCGATCAAGAATCGGAAATTCGACGAGACTTCCGACACGCCTGGGACATTCGCACCGAGCACTTCCTGATTAAAACCAATCATAGTCTCGAACGTGGCGTTGAAATCGCGACGAAGCTGGAAGAGTTCTATGAGTTCTTTCAGCAAACGTTTGTGGGATATTTCTATTCGCCGGATCAACTCAAGAAGTTGTTCGTCGAAAGTTCCGGCGGACGCGCCCCGCGAAGTCGAGAACCGTTTGTGGTCCACTATTATAAATCGCGAGAAGAATACGTTGACCGATTGATCGCTCGGACACCACAAATCGGCATTACAACCGGGTTTTATCATTACGGCGATCGAGTGGCGTACTTCTACTATGATGAGGAAGCCGACGACTCGGTCATCTATCACGAGGCGACTCATCAGTTCCTGTATGAGACACTCCCCGCGTTGCGACATGTCGGGCAACAGGCCCACTTTTGGATCACCGAAGGAATCGCCTGCTATATGGAGTCCTATCGAAACGAAAACGGGCAAATGAGTTTGGGCGACCCAAACTATATTCGTTTCGCGGCGGCACGGTATCGGTTCTTCGTCGACGAATACTATGTGCCGTTCGATGAGTTCTCGGCGATGGGTATGCAACAGTTTCAATCGATTCCGCAACCGCAGATTGGTTGGAACTACAGTCAGGCGTCTGGGCTTGCGCACTTCTTTATGCACTATGATGGGGGGCGTTATCGGGATGCCCTCGTCGAGCATCTTTCGCAACTCTACAACATCAACCCGAGACGGTATGAACCACCCGCGACGTTGCCCCAGTTGATTGGCATCGGTTCCGAGACACTCGACAAGCAATACGCGGAACACCTCAAGAAACTCGAACGTGATCGCCGCTGATTGATGGGATATCGGCAGCACCTGGGGAAATCCCCCGTTTCAATGGGCAAGGGTTCCCGATGGTCAATCCATGTGTCGTTGTAATGATTCCTGGTAGAGGTTTTGTGCCTCGAACCGATTTCGTTCAACACCATGGAGAGAAACACCATGAAAGCCGTCTGCTGGCACGGAAAATCTGATGTCCGTGTAGATACCGTTCCTGATCCGAGAATCGAAGACCCGCGCGACATCATTATCAAGGTGACTGCAAGCGGGATCTGCGGGTCTGATCTGCATCTGTATGATGGATACGTCCCGACGATGGAAGAAGGCGACATCATCGGTCATGAACCGATGGGAGAAGTCGTCGAAGTTGGGTCTGCGATTTCGAAGTTCGCAATCGGCGATCGGGTGGTTGTGCCATTCACATTGAGTTGTGGTTCGTGTTTCTTCTGCGACCAGCAGTTGTATTCCTTATGTGACAACTCCAACCCGAATGCGGAAATCGCCCGCGAAAACATGGGTCAATCGCCGGCCGGTTTGCTTGGCTATTCGCACATGCTCGGTGGATTTTCCGGCGGGCAGGCTGAGTATCTGAGGGTGCCATTTGCGGATATCGGGCCGATCAAGGTTCCGGCTGGCATTCCGGATGAGAAGGTCGTGTTTCTTTCCGATATCTTTCCGACAGGCTACATGGCGGCTGAGAATTGTGGCATCGAACCAGGTGACACGGTCGCCGTCTGGGGCTGCGGACCAGTCGCTCAATTCGCGATCAAAAGTGCCTGGATGCTCGGTGCCGGTCGTGTGATTGCCATTGACCGAGTCCCGGAACGTCTCGAAATGGCCAGGCAGCATGGGAAAGCGGAGACCATCGACTTCAGCAAAGAAGATGTCCAAGAGCGTCTACTCGAAATGACGAAAGGACGCGGCCCGGATCGGTGTATCGATGCCGTCGGTGCGGAGGCCCATGCCAGTGGTGACCTGAGTGCCTTCCTCGATAAGGTGAAAGTCGCGGTCGGCATGGAAACCGATCGCCCTCAAGCCTTGCGTGAAGCGATTCTTTGTTGTCGCAAAGGCGGGACTGTTTCGATTCCCGGCGTATATGTCGGGCAGGCCGACAACATTCCGATCGGGCCGGCAATGAACAAAGGTCTCACGTTCCGCATGGGACAAACGCATGTGCCGCGATATCTCGAACCGCTACTCGAGAAAATCGTCGACGGTGAGATTGATCCGTCCTTTGTCATCACGCATACCATTCCGATCGACGAGGCACCGGAAGCCTATCAAACGTTTCGTGACAAACAAGACGGCTGCGTCAAAGTGGTCATCAAGCCGTAGCGAACGAAGCCAAAATTCGAACTCATGCCCATTCGGTCAGACGAATGGGCATGAGATTCGGCTTAATCTTTCTTTTTGCCATAGAGTGTCACACGACTGTAAACACCACGATCGTCAAAGGACCCGATACCGACTTTTCCGTGCTTGAAGGTTTTGTCGGTGGCTGTCATGACGGGTTCTTCCATGTCGTCGAAGTAAACCTTGATCGAACCACTCTCGACATCCCGGACAATTCGCGCGTGATGCCATTCATCGTCCCAATTCGTACCGGGTGTTGTCTTCGTCGAGATCTTGGTTCGTGGTGCATCATTGACGATAAAGATTTGATTGGCGTGGTCGTCGGTCTTCTTGCCGAAGTGCACGTAGTAAAAGTGCGAGGGATCTTGATGTCCAAAGAATAGACAGAGACTTCGGTGATTGTAGTCGGGTTCCGTGGACTTGAGTTGCACATCCAGCACAAAATCGGTCACGGTGACCGACTGCAAAATGGCCTGATTGAAAGGTGAGCGAACTTTGGGTTTGTAGTCGCTGACTTTCTTGGTCAAAGCGAAAACCGCTCGGTTATCGAGTTCTTGTAACTTCCAAGCTTCCGGGTCTGTCGGATGCCAATGATCGGCGTTCTCCTCAAAATCGGTGTGGTAAACCAAAGGCAAACCGTTCAAAGTGGTCGACGGTGGCTTCTTCGCGGTGACTTCCACACGCGTGTCGTCGGCTAATAATGGCCGAGTCGCAGACAAGCAAAACACTGCGATCAAAGTTGTGCATACGATTTGTCGGTTCATCACGGAACGCTCACATATCAGAAATGGGAAGAAACTGGCGTAAGTTTCTCCCCATTGAACAGGCTTCATGCTCATGCCGCAACCGAGATGGCTACGACGCTTACTTCGAGTCGCTCGCGGTGACTTCGACAACTAACACGAGTTGCCGAGTGGACGGCTTCTCGTTGTTGCTTGGCGATTGATCGTTCGTCAGAGTGCCAATAATCGTGGGTACACCGAGAGGCAAGCGAACGGAGGTGGCGAGATGCCGGGTTGGCATATTGACACGGTCGATCATCGCTTGAGCTTTCCCGCCGCCGGTCTCGCCTTGATCGCTCTTGACACGATTGAATTCAGCCGTGAGTTGAACAGGCTCGCCGGGTTCTTCCCATCCGGTGACGGTGCTCCAGATGTCCAACGAAACCGTGTTTTTCTCAGCGTTCAAGGATGGTTTGACTTGAACGATCGTGCCGATATGCGGGTAGGCGACTTCTGGTGTATAGGCGGCGGAACCAAAACCGACACTAGGAGTCGCACCTCGAATAACCATCCGTCGCGAGCCGGAAGCTAAATGCACGGTTTGCCCGCTATGACAGGTGATTCGGCCATAATAACTGGCGTCTTTGAGTTGTTCGGCGATCAACTTTTGCTGCTCATCAGCCGCTTTAGCATCTTTCTGACGCAATGCCTCGGTGGCCTGCTGAAATTCTTCCATGGTCTCGCCTTCGACCATAGGGAGCCAATGGACCTGCACAGTGAGCATCGTGTCTGCCCCGCTATGCTTGCGAAGTTCTTGCAGGAACGATTCGATCTGCTCGTGCATGCTCGCGGTCTGGGAAACGACAAGCATCTGTTTGTAGTCTCGGATTTCATAGGCCCGTCCGTTGGCATCTTCTTCGCCCCAATTGGAGCCGACCGTTTCAAAGATCAGGTCCATTAGGATTTCTAACGCGAGCGTTTCATCTTCTACCGGACCACCACCCAATCCACCAGCGCCACCAAGTCCACCGCCACCGAATTGATGGTGGGTCGTCGGGACGGCGAAGAAGCCAGCACCACCGCCAGCAGCTTGGCCACCACCGCCAGTTCCGCCACCACCTCCTCCTCCAAAGCCGCCCCCTCCAAAACCGCCAAGGCCCGCGGCGGCAGGTGCATTGCCTGTCGTCGGCAAACCCGGTTCATAGGGATAATTTGGCGGAGATGACAGCAGATCCGCAATGTTGTAAACGCGGACAATTGCGAGCGACCCTTCTCTCTGTTCTTCACTCCCAGCGCTGAACGGGGTGAAACTGTTCTTCGACGTTGCATTCTTTTTGGCTTTTTCGTCGACTTGAGCGTTTGCCAAGTCTCCGGACTGAATGAGACTAACAGTCAGTAAGGCGAACGCTGTCATTCTGGGAATTCGCATGGTTTCATCCTTTTAACTGGGGCTGATTGGGAGATAGCGGCGGTTGGAAATAACCGGAGATTTGATGGCCGGGCGGTCAAACGCTTGTCGCATAAGTTCGGCCGACGACACCGTTGCAAACACTTGTCGGGAACGACAGGCTTGGGCGATGAAGGTTCTGACTTGTGGTTCGGGACGGTCTAGCAACGCGATCCAAAGTTCGTGACGGCTGGGCTCACGATGAATCCATTGCACTAGCCGTGGTGTGACGGTGTCATCGAGGACACGTCCTAGCACTAACGCAGCGATCGTGCGAACATCGGCCCGGCGGTGATTCAAAGCCTCGAAAAACGCTTCCGTTGGCGGGTTTGGTGTTATCGCCGCCAACTCGAATGCCACGTGTCGTGTTTGAGGCGACATCACCGCTTGAAGGAACAGTTCCGGTGCCTGGGGATCGTCGTGAGTCAATAATGGTTCAAGAAACTTCGCCTGACGAGTCGCGACGAATTCTGTCTGGGAAAGCCGATACAACGTGTTGGCATCTGCCACTCGTAGTAATGTCGGTTCGACAATGGGCTGCAGATCGGGGCGAGTGCGACAGGCTAACAACAGCGGTGTCGAACGTGGCGACGCCACCGAATTTAAGAGACGCAACAAAGTCCGTTGGTGCTGGGGATTGCTTCTCGGGATGAGGGCAAGCAACCGGCTCTCGAAGGCCCGGTGGTCTTTGATGGTGGTCTCCGGTTTCTCCGCAATGACCGCTCCGGGGTATCGCTCCATTTGTTTCGCTGCCACGACGAGCGGATCAATCGGTCGTTTCTTCCGGATCTTCTTTGTCTTCTTTGTCTTCTTTTTGTCGCGATCCAAGACGGCAATTTCGATTGGGTTCGCCGGTCGACTTGTCGAATATTGCGGCGGCAGTTCCTGAGGTGTTCCCACGATTTTCGGCGGCGGTGGCGGAGTTGGTTGCGATAGCGGATCAGGAACAGCGATCGGAACGCGAACGCGATTCGCAGCATTCCAGTGCGAACGAGCGCACCAGACAACACCGATGAGCACCGCAGCCGCAGCGGCGACAAGCCAGCGACGATCGAACCGAGATTCTCGCGGACGGAGTGTCCGCCAATGTCGTTGCAGCCGTTCTTCCACAAGCGGCGTCGGTTCCGGCCAATGGGCTTCAGCAAGTAGATCGTCGAGCGGGTCGCGATCGGCCGTTGGTTGTTCTTCGAAATCTTCAAAATGTTCGGCGTTCATCGGCTCACGCTTTCTCTTGAAGATAGGGACGAAGGACTTCTCGCAGTCGTTTGCGAGCTGCGTGCAAATTGGAATTCACGTTGGCTTCCGACATCTCGAGCGTGGCGGCGGTTTCGGCGATGGAGAGCCCTTCGTAAGCCGTTAGCACCAGGACTTCCCGTTGTCGCGGCGGCAACGCGGAAACTTGCTGGGCGACCACATCGGCCAACTCGTTCTGTAACAGGCGTTGATCGGGATTGGTTCTTGCCCGATCGACCGGTTGTTCGGACAAGCTCTGCGATACGGGATTTCTTCGGCCTTCCACGACTCGGAAGTCATGCAGGGTGTTGATGACAATGCGATACAACCACGTGCGAAACGAGGCTTCCTTGCGAAATGATTTCCAATACTTCGCAGCTTTCACGAGTGATTCCTGAACGACATCCTCTGCGGAGTGCAGGTCGCCGGTGAGTCTGATGGCCATTCTCAAGGTGGCCTCCAAATGGGTTTGCACCAGACGATCGAATTCGCGGGCGGACGCTGGCTCGCTCATGATCGCTCCGGAAGTGTCGCCGGTCGTGTCGGACGACGTGTTTGTGGACAGGTTCTGGGGGTTAGACTGCGGGTCAATGGGAAACTCAAAAGCAATTTCGGGAACTTGAGGAAAAAAAATGCCATTCGCGCATTTCGGGAACATCGCTACACTCCCGCCGCTCGATTTTCCGTCCAGGGACCGGACCGGGATTTCACATTGCCCTATCTTGCCAAATTTGCCTCAGCTTTACCGCTACAGGTGCTCACATGCGACAATGGATTGCCGCCGGTTTGCTTGCCGTTTTCGTTTTGCCGACGAACTTGGCATACGCGGACGATGCCCCACTCACCGTGCAGAAATTCCTCACGAAGTGGGAACAAGCCGCCGCGGAGACACGCAAACCCGGCCGATTGGATCGCGAGCATCTCCTGCGAGTCGGCGGCCCGGAGCACTCGGCTCATGAAATTGATGCCGTCCTGAGTTTCAGCGGCCCCGTCGATGCGAAAGACCTGACAGACCGTTTCCGTTGGGAGTGCGTTAGTCACGATGAAAACACCACTCGACTCGCCGCCGAACCGATTGATCCGGTCGATGGTTTGTTCTTCAGTCGTGTGGAAGTCGTTTTTCTGGCGGATAATCCGTTGCCGGTGGGAGTCGAGTTTTTTGATCTCGCTGGTCAGCCGAAACGGCAATCACTCACTGTGGTTTGTCGCTGGCGAAGTGATGCCAGCCCCCTCACTCCCGGCTTCGATGCCGCTCCGGTGATGGTCGCCGAGAACGCACCCCGATTGATTCGCGTAGCCGACGCGGAAGCCAAACCGATTCCGAAGAAACCCACGGTCGATCCACGAGTGCGAGAGATCCTCGACGCCTGGGCTGCAAGGCATCAGGAATCATCCTCGGTCCTCCAGGCGTTTGCGAATGATATCGAGAAGAACATTCACTATCGAACGCCGCATTGGTACCCGGGCCCGCAGTTGCTCATGCAGGGAAAGATCACGCCCGCCTCTGCCAAAACTCTTGGCACGACTCCGAATATCATTCGCTTGCCGTTTCCCATGTCACCGATTCCGGTTTACGCCACGCCCGATGAAATCCTGGCAAATTTTCGGATCGACGTGCTCTCAAAAACCGAAGAGACCGTGGAACTCGATTGGCGATTGGCGTCGCCGAATAAGAACGTCCTGTATCCGAACATGCGAACGTTGATCGATCTGCAAACGTTCCAGGTCATCGAAGCGACCTACTATGACGCCAACGAAACGCTGAAAGTCATTCAAACTCGAAAATAAAGAATGCTCCCGATCGAATCTCAAACTTTCGGGAATAATCGGGAATTTTCAGCGGCCCGGGCGCATCTCTGTGGGTGAGGGCGTCCTATCCGGTTTCGATTCCGTAGGTATTTCGATCCCAATCAGGCCGCCGCCATCGCCCTCCGTATCGGCGGTCTTTGACGACCCACATTCGAGGAGGGTTTGCGATGAAGATGTCACGTCTCAAGACATCGATGGCTCATGGGGCTGTGCTGCTGGTCTGCTGTGCGATGATCACCGGCTGCGGAGAAAAAGGGGCCGGCGACGCCCAGGCTGTCAGAGAAAACGCGACCGCAATGGAAGAAGCGGGCGACGCGCGAGTGGGATCGGCTCCTGCCAGCGGTGATATGCCGATGGACGCCTCCACTCCAGTAACTGACGAATCCTACGCGAGAAAAGCTGAGTCTGAATCCCACCCGATGGAAGGTGCAGCGGCACCCGCTCCAACGGCTTCGCCGGCAGGGGGAACACAAACGGTTGCCAACTCACCGGCAGTACCCGGCCGAGCGATGGAGATGCCACTTTCCCGAGTTCGTGATGTCGAAAATCGTGTCGCATTGAGTCGAGGCGGCAAAAAGTCCGATGCGGATAATGCCTTTGGAATTCCGCTGGTCAACTCCGCAGAACCTCCGGTCGAACATAACACCGAAGGATACGACTCGATCGTCGAAAATCCGTTCCATCTCGTGGAACGCGAACCGCTTTCGACGTTCTCGATCGATGTCGATACTGCCTCTTACAGCAACGTGCGTCGCCTGTTGAACCAAGGTCGAATTCCCCCGCCCGGAGCGGTGCGGATCGAGGAAATGGTCAACTATTTCACCTACGACTATACCCCGCCAACCGATGGTAAAGCTCCATTCGCCGTGCATGTGGAGGCGGCAGGTTGTGCATGGGCTCCGGATCACCGCTTGGTCCGCATCGGTCTGAAAGGCCGGGAAATCGAACGCGACCAACGCCCATCAAGTAATTTGGTGTTCCTGGTCGACGTCTCTGGTTCGATGCGAAGTTCCAATAAGTTGAATCTGGTCAAATCGGCCTTGAGTATGCTGGTGCGGGAACTCGGTGCGGACGACCGCGTTGGTCTTGTTATTTACGCCGACGGCACGCGTGTCGTGTTACCTTCGACGCCGTGTGACGAGAAAACCACGATCTTGGCTGCGATTAATTCCCTGAAAGCCGGCGGTTCGACACACGGATCGGCGGGAATTCAACTGGCCTACGACGAAGCCACCCGCAACCTGATTCCCGGCGGCACGAACCGGGTGATTCTCTGCACAGACGGCGATTTCAACGTTGGCATCAGCAACGACAGCGAATTGGTCGAGATGATCAAGAAGAAAGCAAAATCGGATATCTTTCTGAGCATCTGTGGCGTCGGGTCGGGTAATTATCAAGACGCCAAAATGGAGAAACTCACCAACGCCGGCAATGGAAATTACAGCTACATCGACACCGAGAAAGAAGCTCAGAAGGTCTTCATCGAACAGATGAGTGGCACACTAGTGACGATCGCCAAGGACGTGAAGATTCAAGTCGACTTCAACCCGAACGTCGTCGCGGCTTATCGACTCATCGGTTATGAGAACCGCATGCTCCGGGCGGAAGACTTCAAAGACGACAAGAAAGACGCCGGCGAAATCGGAGCCGGTCACAGTGTCACCGCGCTCTATGAAATTGTACCGGCCGGCATGGCTGTACCGACGAAGTCTGTCGACGCGTCGAAATACGCAACCGCGAAACCGGCCGTCGCGGAAGTTCCGAAGCAAGCCACCGATGATGACGAAGCGGCGAGTCAAGAAATGCTGACCGTGCGTCTGCGGTACAAAGAACCCGAAGGCGACACCAGCACCGAGTTCCGCGAACCGTTCACCGACAAAGGTCAAACATTCGACGAAGCTAGTGGCGACTTCCAATTCGCCGCTGCCGTCGCTGAATTTGGTCTGCTACTACGGCACTCCGAGTACGCTAAGGAAGCACACTACGAGCACGTCATCAATCGAGCCGACCACAACGCCGGGGCCGACGTCAACGGCTACCGCGGCGAATTCGTCGAACTCGCCAAAAAGGCCCAACAGCTTGCCGGCGAATAGACCGTATTACGGTCTTCTGTGTCCGTGAAGATCGCGGAAAAGCCTTCGTTTTCCGACCGCCACGAGACAGAAACCGCTATGATCAAAAGTAAACTACTATAGTTGTTGAATCTCGAACGCGGATCACGTTTAACGGGACATGAGATGCCCCAATTGCAACCATGAATTCCCGCTAACGTGGTCCCGCTTCTTGCGAAGTGTCGGATCATGTTACCGATGTCCGAAGTGCTATCAGGTGTTGAAGGTTAAACCTTCCAATTCGCTTGGAATTCAGCTGACCATTGTTCTCGCCTGCTTCGGGTTCGGCTGCCTCCTTGGGTTGCCGGGCAACGTCCATCCCATTTTCGCTGTGTTTCTCGTTGAGTTTGGAGGGGTCTTCGTCACGCTTTCGACGATCAAGCACTTCACCGATCACGTTGCGATCATGGAAATCTACGACGAGAAAAAAAACGCAATGAAGTCGCCGGAATTGAAGTCGTCGATTTCCAAGGAAAAGTTCTAGTTGAACTCTCAACGTGAATCACGTTGAGGAGAATATGCAATGCCCAAGTTGTCACCATCAATTTCGATTGACTTGGAACCGGTATCTGCTGGCGACAGGACGGTTCACGTGTCGCAAGTGCTACTGTTCCTTGAAGTATCCTAACTCTCTGATGCTTTGGGTCCGCATCGCTTTTTTGACGGTTACCACGTGTTCCTTTTGCGGCTTTCTCCTCTCTGGTGAGATCGGCAGCGGTTGGTGGGAATTGGGTTTCCTCTCAGGGCTCGCGTTGAGTTTCATCGTTGTGAAGTACTACTACGATCATTTTCTTGTCCTGCGTCCCATGGAAACGTCTTCATCGAAAAAGACATGAAATCACAATGCGGATTGCAACGAGGGGAGACTGAGGTGTCAGGTCGTTGATGCATCCAGCTCACGCAATGGTTATGATAAGACCTTGCGTCATCCCATCACCTTAGGCCTCGTCACACCATCATCAGCAGCTATGCCCAGCCCCACACGTCGTTCGGTGTTCTTCGGTCTCACGTCGGGGGCGGGTCTGGCAACCGGCGGCACGATTGCGGGCGGATTACTCGCCGGTCTTGCGGGAAGTGTCGCGGTCGGAGCAGCGGGGTTAGTGGGTGGAACGGCCATTGGCGATCGCCTCATCACCGCCCGTCGCAAGCTGACCGACTTCGAAACCGAGTACGCCCGTGAAATTTTTCATGACAGCGTGAACCTCGAAAAGATCCGTATCACGCGGGATGGCTTAGTCTCTGTCGGTGCCCCGAAAGGCGTGCGAAACACCGTCCATTTGAAGTCCGATTGGGGACACTTCATGGGCGATTCGCTCGATCTGACCGAAAACGGCCTGTACGTGTTGATTCACGAGATCGGTCACGTTTGGCAGTACCAGAACGGCGGATTGGCGTATATTCCGGGGAGTCTGTGGTCGCAATATCACGGTTGGCGAACTACCGGCAGTCGAAACGCTGCTTACGATTGGTTCGCCGCTCATACTCAACAAATTCCCTGGCATCGCTGGAACCCCGAACAACAAGCGACGGCCATCGAAGACTACAACCGCAGCCTGCGTCGTCTGCAATCGAACAAACTGAGAGGCGACGATGAGGAACAGTTGGAGCGGTTGGAACCGTATTTGACGTTCGTCCGTGAACGCCACGGGGCACCGCGTTTTTTGCGTAGAGGGTAGCGGGTAGAGAGTGGGGATGGCAGAAAAGACGCTCTACTCTCAACCCTCCACGCTCTACATCATCTCCTTGACGCTCCCGTCGTCGCCCTCGATAATCCCGACATGCATCCACACTATGGCTCCGTCTATTGGACGTTCTTCAAGAATTCGCTGTTGCGGGAGATGTCGTTCCGGGGGAACTTCGTCATCACGCTGATCACACGAGCGTTCTGGTTCGTCGCGCAGTTGGCATTGTTCGAGATCATCTACGGCCAAGTTGCGACGATCAACGATTGGACTCGTGAACAGTATTACGCCTTCATGGCGACCGGAATGCTGATTAACGCGATCGTCGAAACCTTCTTTATGCCGAACTGTGCGAACTTCAGCGAACTCATCCGCACCGGCAACCTCGACTTTGCGCTTCTGAAACCGATTGACACCCAGTTTCTAATCAGCTTTGAGAAAATCAACATCGCCATGCTCGGGCAGATCGGTTTGGCGATCGGCTTGCTGGTCTATTCGATTGTTTTGATGGATCAAAAAGGCGATTTGCCCCAACCAATTGGGTTCACGGAGGTCGCGTTGTATTTGCTGCTCATTGGGAACGGAGTGGCGTTCTTTTACAGTTTGATGATCATCCTCGCCAGCACGAGTATCTGGTTGGGGCGGAATCAGAGCCTGTACGACTTCTGGTTTTATCTGACCGTGTTCGCACGTTATCCCCGGAGCATTTACGGCAGCGGACCGAATGGTGACACCCCTTCCGATACCGCCGATTGGACAGCCGGCGATGTGTTGCAAGTCTCGTTCACATATGTGGTTCCGATTCTCCTCGTCGTCACGATTCCCGCTCGTGTATTACTCTCGAAGGCGATCAATCCGAGTTGGCTGACAGCAGTGACTTTCGGTGCATCACTGTTCGGGTTACTCTTATCCCGGTGGGTCTTCCATCGGGCGCTTCGCAGCTATCGCAGCGCCAGTAGTTGACTCGCGTTGTTGTCTGTCTCTTTCTCTTCAGCAGCGAGGTTGGGATCATGTGGATGACTGCGGCTACCTTTGTGTTTGCGCGTCGAGGCGATCTTCTGCGGAAAGTCTTCGAGGGCGATCCAGTGGCGATTGGCTGTCTTGCGTTGGGGATTGGCGTCGTGTTTGGCATTCCGCTGATCAAGAACATGATGGCGAAGGATGAAGACATCGACGAAGACGAACGGGAGTAAGGCAGAGTGATGCACGTCTTGTCAGATCGCGTGGTTCCGGCCTTTCTCGTCGATATGATCGGTCTCGTGCTCGACGGGAATCCGATTGCCATTGCGTTTGCGTTGTTCGGTGTGGCATTGGTTGTTATCGCGATCGTCTTCAAGAGCAATTATTTCGGGGACTGATCGATGGCCTCGCGATGTGCAGAAGTTCTGCGTGTTCTGCAGGTTGCATGTCCCTTGTTTCATCTGTCATCCCAGCTACAATCACGTTTTGGAGACCTGGGCGGTACGTCAACGTAATTTCCAGGTTACGTTAACGTTCGCCCTTCGTTGATCACACATTACGCTCGGAATCCGGCTCCTCGGATTCGTTGAGAGGGAACTCAAGATGCCCTTCCGTTACTTCCGCAGTGGCAGTCGCACAAACAAAATTTTGATGGCTGCTCTGACCGCTTTGGCGATGTTCGCGTTCATCATTGCCGACGCTCTTCCCAACGGCCAAGGTGGCGGTGGGTCGCTGCTGACTTATCTGCCGTTCGTGCTGGCGATGGCTGCGGGAGCGTTGATTTTCTGGGTCTTCGGCACGCCGCAAGGAAACGGATCGCTGTATGCCGCCGTGGGGGCGGGCGTCGGGCTGTTGTTCGCCTTTTTCCTGCCGACCCTGCTCGGAAAACAGTATGCGGTGTCCTCGTCGGTTGGCACGCTCGATGAAGACGAACTGCAGGACCTGATGGCCAAACGCCGAATTGCCAACCAGTTCATTATGATTATGGCGGAGGAAGTCTACGGACGCCCCGGCCAAGGTCAGGCCCAACAATGGGAACGGATGGTTCGCAGTCTCAGTTTCGGCCCGATCGGTGATTTGTCTCCAGCCGAGGAACGTCGAGAAGTTGGCCGTCAGTTCGTGATGGCTCAGGAAGCGGACGAAATCGGCATTCGCATTTCGGATGCCGCCGTCGCGGATTATCTCTCACGAAATTTCGGCAAGAAGATTCGAGAAGACTTTATCGCAGCTCGGAAGCAACTGAAGATCAGCGATGAAGATTTGTTCGATATCCTGCGATACCAAATCAAAGCCAAGCTCTATGCGAGTTTGATTCAGCCTGAACCGCAAATTACGCCGGCCCAATTGTGGGACTACTACAAGCGAATGGCGGTGACGCAAACGTTGACCGTCGCGGAAGTGCCGGTGTCGGCGTTTGCGAAATCTGTAAAAACACCGACGGACGACCGTTTGTCGGCCTTGTTCGAACAGTACAAGACTCAATTTCCACGCGGCTATTTCGACGACGATTTGGGGTGGGTCGAACCAGTGGAACTGATGACCCCCGAACCGAAATTCGGTCGGCTGCGAAGTGTCAAATTGGCCTACCTGGAAGCCAAGTTCGAAGACTTTGTCGGCAAGACGGAAAGCGTGACAGACGAACAAATTAACGAATACTACGAAGCAAATCGTTCCAAGTACCGCAATCCACGCAGTGCGAGTAAGCAAGCCGAGAACGCAACTCCGTTCAATGGTCCAGCGGTCGCCGAGCGAGGTGCTGGAAAAGGCAACCCCGGCGGACCGGCTATGGCTGAAGTCCCGGCGTTCTTGCCGTTGTCCGAGGTTCGCGAACAAATCAAAGCGACCCTCACAGACATCAACGAACGCAAAGCGGCGATTGCGGCACGACGGGAAATCGACAAAGTGATGGAATCCGTCGAAGACGAGATGGAAGACCTGCAAGAAGAGTTTACGCGGGCCGTCGATGCCGGTGAGGAAGCCGATCATGACGCCATCGCCAGCAAACTCAAAGAGTTCGCCAAGAAAAATCGGCTGACTTACCGAGAGACACCACTTCTCCAACCGCGTCAACTGCAGTCACAGTTGGAATCGCTTTCACTGGCCATCCAACCCAAAGTGGAAGAAACGGATTCCTTTGTCGAAGGCATCGAGACGGAACTGCGGATCACTCGGCAAGAGGGGCCGGTTGTCGTCACGCGGGTTTTCCGAGAACCGCCAACGGCGTTGTATATGCCGCATCATGCCATCGACTCCACGAAGCGTGTTCAGAGTTTCCCAGGTTTGCCTGGGCCATTGGTGACACGGGAACCGGTCGAAAAGGGAAGTCGCTACGCTTATTGGAAGATTGCCGATTCCGAAGGTCGCGTTCCCGAGTTTGCTGACGTCCGCGATCAGGTCCTTCAAGCATTCAAGATGCTCGAAGCCCGCGAACCCGCCGAGAAAGAAGCCGAATCATTGGCGAAGAAAGTCCGTGATGCGAAGGATGCCGCTATGGAAGAGGTCCTGGCTGAGACGAAGCTCGGTGGTGAACCGGTCAAAGTGACCGCGACCGGGTCATTCGCTTGGATGGAACCAGCGCCGTTCAACATGCGGAGTCCTCAAGCGTCTCCTCCGCAAATTAGCCAACTGGATGCCGTGCCCAAGGCCGGACCACGTTTCATGAAAACCGTGTTCCAGGACCTGGAACCGGGGGACGTCGGCGTTGCTCCAAATGCGGATGTCACCGCGTTTTATGTGGCCAAAGTCGATTCCCGTGCGTACACGCAACCCACGGACCGTGAAGCGCTCCGACAAGCCTTTATCAACTTCCAAGCCGACGCTCCGCAAGAACGCGTGCGGCTACAAGGCATGCAGCAAGTTGCATCGAGCGAAGCAGGCGAAATGCTCGGAAATTGGCTGCGTGGTTTTGACGAACAATACAGCCTCGATGTGATGGTTCCCGTCAATCAAGCCGAATAAGTTCGGGCTGCCTTGGAATCATCAAGAGGTGCGAATCGAAAGTCATCGTGAGAGAATCGGGGCGAAGCGGTCCGACTCTTGGCTACGGGTGCTCGATACACCATATCAATCAACTCCGGACGTAAACAACGTCCGGTTTTTTTTTGGAGTCCCTGGACTTCCGCCAACGCGCCCAGTAAAGAAAGGCGTAATAGGAAAAGATTGATGGAAGTGCTCTCGGCAATCGAGGGGGAGCTTCACAACGCATCTTGACCTTGGCAATCGGTTGTCAGGGGAAGACGAATTTCGAACCCGATCACCCGTGTTGCACTGGTGAGCGGGTTGCCGATTACACCCGGCGGGCGGAATTCGACCTGACGAGCTTTGATGCAATACAATCGACAATAGCGCACAGAGGATGTCCATGACGAGCGAATCCACAGCGATGATTTCCGCCGACGGGCTTTCCAAGTTCTACGGCCCGTTTGTCGCGGTTCGAAACGTGTCGTTCGAGGTGCCGAAGGGGCAAATCGCTGCATTTCTAGGGCCGAACGGCGCAGGAAAATCGACGACGATGAAACTCATCACCGGGTTTCTCGCACCGACAGAGGGAACCGCCCGGATCGGGGGTTTTGATGTCGGCGTCGAACGGGCTCAAGCCAGTGAGCTGATCGGCTATCTCCCGGAGAACGGCCCTTTGTACCCGGAGATGACACCGAAGTCGTTTCTGAAATATATGGGGTTGGCACGCGGAATGTCCGGCAGTCGATTGCGAGATCGCACGGAATTCGTGACCGAGAAATGTAGTTTGCGTTCCGTCTGGTCGAAGCCGATTTCAAAGTTGTCGAAGGGATATCGCCAGCGGGTCGGCATGGCACAGGCTCTGTTACACGATCCGCAAGTGCTCATTCTCGACGAACCAACCAGCGGACTCGATCCGAATCAAACTCACGATGCCCGCGACTTGATTCGCAGTCTCGCGGAATCGAAGACCGTGTTGCTCTCGACTCACATTCTCAGTGAAGTGCAGGCAATGTGTTCGCGAGTGTTACTCGTCAACGATGGCCGCGTGATCTTCGACGGTCCAACCACGGAACTTGGCGATGCGCCGGCGGCGATGGAATCGAAATTCCGCGAATTGACCGCCCCCTAATCTCTGAATGACTTCCTGCTTTGCTTTTTCTTCGCCGACCCAATTGTCAGCCGACGGAGTCTTGTTTGCGATGAACGTGCTCAGTTTACTCAGTTCGACTTTGGTGATCGCCGCATTGGTGGTGCCGATCGCCTTTGTGGTGATATCGCTGGTGAAAAGCCATGTGACGCGGGCCGTTTTCCTGCGAAACACGATGAGCTACTTCCTCAGTGTGGTTGGCTACCTCTTTATTGTCGCGTTTTGTTTCGTCGCCGCACAGTTGGCGTTCGATGCGACGTTCTTCGCCAATAACCTGGCGACGCTCGACCAACTTTCGCAACAGTTTCCGCAGTTACTGCTCTTCATCGTGCCAGCCATCACGATGACCGCTTGGTCCGAGGAACGTCGACTCGGCACCGACGAATTGCTTTTCACGATCCCCTCGACCGACCGGGAAATTCTTCTGGGCAAATACCTCGCCGTGTTGGCGGTTTACACGATTGTGCTCGGTTTCGCG
Organism: Thalassoroseus sp.; assembly: GCF_984380535.1. Lineage (NCBI taxonomy): Bacteria > Pseudomonadati > Planctomycetota > Planctomycetia > Planctomycetales > Planctomycetaceae > Thalassoroseus > Thalassoroseus sp. Next base: position 238,204 of record NZ_CFHRBF010000012.1, on the reverse strand, counting down.
AAGATGATTTGGGTGATGCTCGCCTGGATTGGTTCGCCATCGGTTGGGTTGTTCTTCACCACATACCTCGGGTATTGGCTCGCGGGCGTGGCAATGTTGGCGGCTGGGTTGTTTGCGTCGTCGCTGACTCGCAGCACGCCGGTGGCGTTTTTGCTCGGGGCAGCAGTTTGTGCAATTCCCGTTTACCTGCCTGAAATCTACACCAGCCTGCTCGCCGTCTGGGATTGGAACCGGTTTATTCCGGGCATCTCCGGCGATTTGGAATATCACCTCAGCTCGAACTACCTTTTCCCAGATGCTCAACTGGCAGAATCACTGAGCGTGGGAGAACAACTCCGCGACTTCAGTCTGGGGATGATTCCCTTGTCGTCGGTGCTGTACTTCATCTCGTTCGCCACGATCATGCTGTACCTCAATTACATCGTGATCCGTAAACGACTGTGGAGTCGCGGGCAATCCATGGGAATGGGATTCCAGTACGCGGTCCGAGCTGTCGCCGTAACGGTGGCGATTGTCAGTTTGAATGTCATCGGCTACCAAGCTGCTGTGCGAGCCGACCTGACCCCGCAGAAGTATTACACGCTCAGTCAGGGCACGGAAAATGTGATCGAAAATATCGAAGCCGAACGCCCGGTGATTGTTCAAGCATTTCTTTCGCCGGAAGTTCCCGGTGAGTACCTGCCCGCGAAGAAACAACTCGTGGGATTGCTTCGCCAGATCGACAAAGCCGCCGGCGGTAAAATCGATGTGCAGTTCATTGATGTCGAGCCGTTCAGCGAAGAGGTCGAACAAGCCGAGCGATTCGGCATTACACCGGTCACGGTTTCCAGCCGAAAAGACGGTCGCGTGAGTCAAAGCGACGTTTATCTCGGTTTGGTCTTCGAGAGTAGTTACGACACTGTGACGCTCCCGTTCGTTGGCGACGGGGCGACTCCGTTGGAGTACGAGATCACCCGCTCGTTGGCAACGGTTTCAAATGCCACGCGTTTGACGATTGGCATTCTCGATACACAACTGCAGTTGATGGGCCAAAATTCGCCCGGCGGCCGGTCGATTCCGACTTCACAAATCGTTCAGGAACTCCGCCGTCAATACAACGTGGAAGCTGTCGATGCCTCGCAAGAAATCGACAGACTTAAGAAGCTTTTCACACTCGATATTGAAGCCGTCGAATCGCTCGATAAAAAGGAACTGAGCGATACAATTCGGCAGGAGTTCGACAAAAACGATATCTTCCTCTCGGACTCGGTAACCATTGATGTCGTCACTAAGGGCGAGCAATGGAAGATTCTCGATGAGTCGAACGATCGGGAATATACCGTCGAGAAGGAAATTGAAGTCGCGGATGATGATTCCAAAGACGAAGAGTCCGACGACAAGTCGAAGGAAGCCGAATCGGAAGTTGCGTTGGACGTCTACGGACAACGTTACGACGTCATCATCGCGGTCATGCCTTCGATGTTGGAACAGCCCGCGTTGAACCACCTGACGGAGTGGGTCCAGAACGGCGGGGCAACACTGATCTTCGATGACCCAATTCCGGCGATGTATGTCTATCCTCGGCCAATTGTCCAACGGGAATTCGGTCCGGATGGCGAACACTTTACGATGCGACAACGGGCGGTCGTGCAAATGTCGCCGATGATTCCGCCAGCACCCCCAACGCAGCCCGGCCAACCACCCGTGCAATACGGACGAATCGAGCCATTGCTTGAGTTGCTTGGAATTAGTTGGGAACCGGGTGAACTCGTTTGGGACCAGCACAACCCGTTGCGGTTTGCAGAACAGGTCCTGCCGGTGGAATACATCTTCGCCGATGCCCGTGCTCACGCCTTCTCGTTGAATGCGGAAAGTGAAATCACGAAGGGTCTGGAACAGGTTTTCCTGGCGTACTCGGGAACGGTTGTGCCGTTGGCGGGGCGAAAGGATGTCGAGGTGGACTACCTGATCGCAACCAGCGGTCAGTCGGGTGTATTGGAGTGGGACGAGTACACGGAGCAGGTCGGTTCGCCATTACAACGACAACCGATGACCGTTTTGCGAAACCCGCGTGACCCTGAGTTCGCTCGGGGGTTGCGTCCGGTGAACTACGTCCTCGACGAAGGGCATTGGCACGGACTTGCCGTTCGCGTCAAAGGCAAACCGAAAGAAGATTCCAAGAAGAACATCGAATCCAAGGTCAACGCCATTTTCGTCGCAGATACCGACGTCATCGGCGATTGGCTCTTTCAAATGCGGCGAGAAAACTCGGAACTGAGTTTCGACAACGTGACCTTCGTCCTGAACGCAGTCGATGAGTTGGCGGGTGTCGAGGACTTAATTCCGATCCGTCGTCGCAAACCGAAACAACCGACACTGACGCGAATCGAGAAGGAAGTCGCCAAACTTCGCAAAGCCGAGCAGGATGCGGAATCCAAAGCTCAGAAAGATCGACAGAAAACGATCGATCGAATCAAGAAGCAATTCGAGGAGCAACAAAAGGCGATCAAAGAAAACCCGAACCTGTCGCAGTTGGAGAAGGAAGACGAATCCGCTCGGATCGAAGCCTACGCGAATCGGGAAATTCAAGTGGCGAGTGCTCAAGCGGATCAGGAAATGCAAGCGAAGCAGCGACGGATCACGGCTTACTACCAACGTCGCATCCGCGAAACCGAAAACATCTTCCGGGCATACGCCATTGCCATGTCCGTCGTGCCGCCGATTCTTGTCGGGATGATTTTCCTTGGCCTGCGAGTGATGGGGGAACGACAAGACATTCCCAACCAACGCCGACTCTAAGAACAGTCGGACGCAAGCCACGAGGGATACACGCTCGAACAATCGGTATTTCATTCGAAGGAGCGATTCGTATCGCCGGACGCTCCTTACGATCGAGAAAACAAAACGCAGCTTTCCAGGAATTCATGCAATGAAAGAAAGCGTTCGAACTTCAATTTATGTGGGTGTCGCACTCGTTTGTGCGGCAATTGCCTACGGTGCGTACACGCAATCTCAAACGACAAACGTGGCGGGGTTCGTCAAAGTCGGGCAAGAGTTTTACCCGGAGTTTGACGACCCAACCGCTGCGAAGTCTCTGGAGATTTTCGAGTACGACGAGAACCTCGCGACGATCAGCCGCTTCAAAATTGAATACGAAGACGGCGTTTGGCGAATTCCGTCCCACAACAATTACCCCGCCGAAGCCAAGGACGAACTCTACAAGGTCGCCGCTTCGCTTATTGGTGTGAAACGGGAAGCACTTGCAGGTCGGTTGGAAAACTCGCATCGACGGTATGGCGTGGTCGATCCACTGACCGAAGACATGACGGTCCTCGTCGGTCGCGGGCAGCGGATCAAACTGACCGATGCCGACGGGAATTTGCTCGCCGACTATATCATCGGAAAACATCCTGCCGACAACGATCGCCTGTATTATCTTCGTCGGCCTGATGAAGACGAAACGTACCTTGTCGAACTGAAATTGGACAACATCTCGACAAAGTTCGCCGACTGGATCGACCCCGATCTGTTGCAACTGACATCCAGCGATTTGACGTTGATTTCTCAGCAAGATGCCAAGATCGATATGGTTCCCGTCGGGGCGGGACGGGTCATGCCTAAGAAAGTCGACGAAGATGTCATTACGCTCGACAAAGAAAACAGCCAGTGGAAGTTGGAAGGGCTGAACGATCCGAAAAAAGAACTCAAAACCACAGCCGTCAACACCATTACTTCGGCTTTGGCTGGGTTGGAATACGAAGGTGTTCGTCGGAAACCTGGCGGACTGACGGGAGATCTGAAGATCGATCAGGAGATTCTCCCGCCAGGTGTGGGGATGCAGGAGGTGATTCGGTTCCTGTCTGGCGGTTTGTTGCCTCAGTTGCAGGACAAAGGCTATACAGTATTGCTTGATACGGCTGACAATCCTCAGAACGTGGAAGATTTGCAATTTGCGATCTATGGCGAGGGAGGGGAGTTGGTTGTCGGGACAAAAGATGGCTTGAAGTACTATCTGCACTTCGGCAAAACATTCCGCGGGACCCGTCGGCAGATTCAAGTCGGTGAGACCGGCACTGCGACCGAAGACGAGGACGTCGGCATTACCGACACCCCTGATGAAGACTCCAAGGCTGATGATGCCGATGACGACACTCCTGCTGCCGACGAAGACCCGAAGAATCCAACGTCGCTCAGTCGTTATCTGATGGTGCGGGTTGCGTTCGATCCGTCGCTCGTTCCGGGTCGTCCAACGAAACCCGAGGAACCAAAAGCTTCGCCTCCGGCACAAGATCCGGGTGAACCGGCCGTTGCTGAAAAGTCCGATGCCAAACCGACTCAGCAACAAATGGAGCAGTATCAAAAGGATGTCGAACGCTACGAAGAAGACTTAAAAACGTTCGAAGAAAAATTAGCCGGCTTGCGTGAAGAAGCCGAGACGATGAATAAACGATTTGCGGACTGGTACTACCTCGTTTCGAACGAGAGTTACGACAAGCTCAAATTTACACGGGACGAACTTGTGCAAGCGAAGTCCGACAAGCCAGCGACTCCGCCAACTGGCAATCCGGGCGGCGGTTTTCCCGGAGGATTTCCGGGTGGCGGACTGCCTGGCGGTCTGAATTTCGGACCAGGTGGCAACTGATTCCACCCGCCGCGAACCAACTTCGATTATGCTCGCTAGTCCCGACTAGCGAGCATATTTCGTGTTCTGGGGACAGAAAATTCCTGTTGCCATAATTCGCATTTTCTGGGTAGACTTCGCGTCTCTCTCATCTCCGAAAATCTCATCTCTCCCTGGAAGGACTTCGTCATGGATCGACGAACCGTTCGCGCTATTTGTTTCGCCGGGCTGACGGTCTCGCTGTTCGCTACGACTCAGTCCGCGTTCGCTCAAACCGTTTCGAATCCCCAACCAGTTTCGGGGCAAGTGGCTGTCGCCAAACCCGTTGGAGTTATTCCGAACGCTGTTCCTACGACCGTCCAGTGGCAGCCGAATCTTCAGGCGGCACATCGACTGTCGCAGCAAACCGGGCGACCGATGTTACTTGTGTTCGGCGCGTCCTGGTGTCACTTCTGTCACAAGTTGGAAGATGAAACCCTTGGCGACCCACGGATGGCGAGCTACGTCAATTCCATGTTCGTTCCCGTCCATCTGGATTTGGATCAAGACGAACGAGTCGCAAAAATTCTCGGGGTGCATGCCGTTCCTGCGACGATTGTCCTGAGTCCCCAAGCGGAGTTGGTCGGTCGACATGATGGCTTTGCCAAAGTCGTGCCATTTGCCCAGAAGCTCGAACATTCGCGACAGACTTACCTGACGTCGCAAGCGAAGATTCAACAGGTCTCGCATGAATCCGCCGCCAAGTAACGCGGAGTTCCTGGGAACTCGTTGGCGATTGGTTGAGGAGCGGCGTTGCATGTCGTATGCTTCCGAACACAACAGCTGAAGCCTACATCCCGGTTTGGGGAATATGACATGCGATTAGCGAAGGTGCTGCTTGCGAGCAGTGAGTTGCGGATGGCGGTGGTCGAGGACGATCATCTGCGTTTGCTTGATCTTACCCAAGTCGACCATGTGCGTTCTTTCAGTGACGTGCTGCACGCCCCTGATCCGATCGGGTTGTCGAAGTTTCTCATCGATCAAACGGAAGATGCGGTTGGTTGGGGAGATGTGCAATGGTTGGCCCCGATCGATCGTCAGGAAGTCTGGGCGGCTGGCGTGACTTACCAGCGGAGTCAGAAAGCCCGGATGGAGGAATCCGAATCCGGGGCGTCGCATTACGATCGCGTCTACACAGCCGACCGGCCGGAGTTGTTCTTCAAAGGCACTCCGCGGTTGGTGTCCGGCCCTGGTGAGCCGGTTCGTGTTCGAGCCGACAGTGGATGGTCGGTCCCGGAACCGGAATTCGCTTTGGTGATTAGTCCCGATATGCGGATCGTCGGGCACACGATCGGGAACGATATGTCCGCTCGCGACATCGAAGGCGAGAACCCGCTCTATTTGCCGCAAGCGAAAGTCTACAACCAATGTTGCGGACTTGGTCCGTGTGTGCAGGTGGCTGACCCGGACGAACCGCTGAACCTCGCCGGCACAGAAATCACCTTGCGGATTTCTCGGGCAGGACAGGAAGTCTTCCAGGGCAACACCAATCTCGGCGAGTTGGCTCGGAGTTTGGAAGGCTTGGTGGATTGGCTCGGACGCGATCACAGTTTTCCTGAGGGAGCAATTCTCCTGACGGGCACGGGTATCATTCCGCCCGATGAATTCACGCTGGAAGACGGTGATTCCGTGTCGATCGAAATCACCGGGATCGGCACATTGACCAATCCCGTCGTCAAAGGCTGATCCACATCGACATGCGTGGATTTGGCGTTTTCAGCAAATTTTGGCGGCTCACTTGTACGCGCCCCGCTGGAATCCGATATGCTGTGCGATATCCGTTGCAATAGCGAGCGCTTGAATTCCGGCCTTGAATGACGAGAGAGACAACATGCGACGAATCGCGATCTTGACCGCCGGCGGCGATACGCCAGCTTTGAACGCGACCATTCACGGTGCAGTCGAGCGGGCCAATCAGCTTGAGATTGAAGTCTACGGAATCGTCAAAGGTTTCGGCGGCATGCTCGACAGCCGCGTTCCCCACGTTCGGCTAAATCCGTTGTACTCGACAATTCCCGAATTGGATCCGCATTTGGGCGGCACATTACTAGGGGCATCGCGAACTTATATCGACCCCTCGAAAAAGTCGGAACTCAAAGAGGTGATGCAGCGGCTTTCGCGGTTAGAGCTTGAAGGCCTGATTTGCATCGGCGGTGACGGCACGATCAGCGGCATGCAACCGCTCACTGAGTATTTCCCCTGCGTGTTGGCACCTAAGACGATCGATAACGATCTCGGGCTGAACTACATCGACGAATGCAATGCTTGGCGGCGTGTTACCTCGCCGGACGGTCGCACTGATTACGTTTACGAGTGTGATCGGGATGAAATCGAACTCGGCGAGATCATCAACTTCGCAGTTCCGGGTTATGCGACCGCAGTTTATGTTGTGGCTCAATCGATCACACGAATTCGGACCACCGCGGAAAGTCATCGTCGGATTGCCATTGTCGAAGTCATGGGCAGACATTCCGGCTATATTGCACTCGGATCGGCCTACGGTCAGCCGGATATCATCTTGCTACCGGAGTCACGGATGAATCTCGACCACGTCGAGGCACGTGTCCGCGAACTCTACGATATGCAGAAGCACGTGGTCATCGCGATCGGCGAAGGTGTCGAAGACGATCAGGGGAATATGCTGGGAGCCGAGTCGTTCTCAGTCGACCCTGCTGGCAACGTCCGTTTGAGCGGTGCTGCGGAAGCGTTGAAAGCCATGCTTTGCGAACGTCTTGGCGATGAATTTTTCATTTCGCGTCGTCGGGACATGAAGGCGACGAGTGCGATTTTCACACGGAAAGTCGGGCATACCCAGCGTGGTGGCCGTCCGATCCGGTTCGATCGTTTTTATGCGTCGCAGCTTGGCGGAAAAGCCGTCGACCTCATCAACGAAGGACGCAATAACGAAATCGCCACGTTGCAATGGTCGGAACCACGGGGCTTCTATGTGGATTCCATTCATGCGAACAAGATGTGCGACCGTTGGAACCACATTCACGCACGGCGGCTACACCCGTCTTTCTACGACCCGCATCGCATGCAGCCATCGAAATTGGGACGTGAGTTCCTGCAAACGATCTTCACCAAGGCGATCGGTTCGGACGATGTCGAGCACATTTTGCACACCGTGTTCAGCCCAGGAAATCTCCAAAGCCGTTATCAAAGCGTGCACGTCGATGTCCACAAGCGGATGCAATTCCTAGACAAATAACGCGTTACAGCTTTTTTGCCGTGACGGGAAAAATTTATAGACAAATTGCATCGCGAGGCAGGTCCATCGGGTATTGTGAAAGATCCGATGTCCAAAATATCCGACCAAGTTCGAGATTGCTTACGGCGATTGTCTGCAGGATCGTCGGATGCTCTCGATGCGCTTTACGACTTGACCGCCGCGCGGCTCGTGCGGTATGCGTACACGCTCACGCGGCATCGCGATGATGCGGAAGACGTGTTCCAGGCAGCGTTTGTGCGAGTGGCGCGTCGGCCGCATGGGTTGATTCGTGCAGATTACCCTTGGCCTTATTTACTGCGAATTGTACGGAACGAAGCTTTCCGCCTATTGAGTCGTCGCACCCCGGTGCCGTTGCCGACGGTCGTCCTTGAGTCTCACACAGATGTCGGGATAGAACTCGATCAGGAAGATTTGCGACGCTCCGTGCAATTGGCACTTGCAAAGTTACCGGTCGCTCAATCGGAAGTCGTTGTGTTGAAAGTCTGGGAGGAAATGACGTTCGCCGAAATTGCCGCAGTGATGGACGAATCGCCGAATACAATCGCGAGCCGGTATCGCTACGCCTTACAGAAGTTGCAGCCGATGTTGGAACCATTGTCCGACGAGGTGCCGTATGAGTGATCATCACGAATCCGAGTGGACCGAACTCGAGCAGTTGATCCGAAGTGCCGCTGACGACGGGCCGGCGTTACCGGCGACGTTGCGGAGTCGAACGTTGCAACGGGTCGAACGCACTTGCCAACATGACCGGTGGCGAGAACGAGTCCTGGGGGCAATTTCACTCTTGGTGGTAGTCTGTGGACTTTGTCTGTCGATCCGTCCATTGCCGTCAATTAGTCATGTCCTGTCGTTTCAAAGTGTGGCCCGCATCTTTGAAGATGGCTTCGATCCCACGACACCCGCAGTGATGGAATTAGATGGGGAATTGCTGTTCGAGCATGATATGCAAAGCCTTAGAGAGCGTCAGATGCGGTGGCAACCACTCACGAAGTCGATCCCGACTCGTTCGCTCTAAGCCGAGCACACTGACGGTTTAGACCGACTGGCCGCCAATCAGATCGGCTTGACCGGCTGCTTCCAGTTCTTCGGTCGACAGAAACCGCCACTCAGAAACGTCGTGGTTACAGTGTGGGCAACGCGGATGTTGTGCGTCGGGTCGCAAGTTGGTGGATTGTTTAAGCTGTGCGGGATCTTTCCAGATCGCCTCACATTCATCGCACACCGCCGACAACATCTTGCAACCGTCGCATTCCGCAATGCGAACCATTCCCTGGCCGCAACATGGACACATTCTGAGATAAGGTTTTGCTTCACTCACGAGTCTTCCTCGGGGTATTCGTGTCAACAGGTTTGTAGATTGATCGGGGTGTGGTCGGTCAACGGGGGAAGGCGGTGATGACCTCGCTGGTCCCTTTGCGGACGACGATGAAGATTTTCGTGAGCGGCGGGTGATTGCGTTCGGCCCCGGTTTTGCCACCCAAGAATCCGACGCGACGACCCATCGATACCGTGTAGACATCGCGACCGTCGTCAGTTTGCGGGCGGATGCGATTGGTCTTGATCTTCTTCCAAGCCTCATCGATCCATCCAAACGCCACTTCGTCGCCCCCGTCGAAAACGCCATGCGGACCGTCGCGGTCGGGGATATCCCGGGCATGTCGGAGCACGTGGGCTTTCCGAGTCAGCCCCATCGGATCACGTCCGCTGTAACGCACACCGGCCGGGCTGATCCAAGCGTCTCGACCGATCGATTTCAACGCGACCGGTTTGGGAAGTTCGTCGACTTTGCTGCCAGGTTTCGGTTTGATTGTTTTCAACCGGCTGGCGGAATCCAAACGGATCTGAAGTTTCCCGCGGAACCGTTCGAGCCGTCCGCGAACCAGAACAGAGTCCCCTTGAAGCGAGGTTGCCAGGGCGTCTTGGGGAAACTTTCTCGCGACCTCACTTGGGATGAAAACGACGAACTCTCCGTTCGCCACGAAGTTCAAGAACACATGCCCGGAAGACGATTTTCCGGTCCGTGAGACCTCGCCGACAACGGAAATCTCTTTGCCAACTGCTTTCTGGAGATCCTGCTTGTTGGCGACCGGAATTGCTAGGTTGGTTTTCTCGTCCGCAAAAACGCCGGTGCTGACCACCACACCAGACAGGAGTCCAAGCAAAATCAACAACTGCTTTCGCATGACAACTTTCTGTCTATGACGCAGGAAGGATACGGAAAGGGCGATGGCCGGTTCTTCGAAATGCGGCGAAGGGATCTTCAACTCAGTCTACAATCGGCGAAGCGTAGGTCAACAACCGTTTGGCTTCGATCGTTGGGCTCGTTCATTGTCGCGTTTGGGATCCGCAAGACATACTGATACAATTTCGGTTCTCATGTTGTGGTCGAATCAAACCGCACGTCGCTCCCATCATAGAAAGAACCCCAATGCGAAACATACCGTTGGCTGTCGCGTTACTAGTTAGTTCCATCGTAGCGGTGCCGTCGAGTTTGGTGGCGGACGTCAAACTGGCGACGATCTTCTCCGATCACATGGTACTCCAACGTGACAAACCAGTTCCCGTCTGGGGATGGGCCGATGCTGGCTCGAAAGTGACGGTCTCCTTTGCCGATCAGGTCAAGACCGCAACCACGAATGATGCAGGCAAGTGGATGGTCAAACTTGACCCACTTAAAGCCTCGGCAAAGCCAACCACACTTAACGTCGGGTCGGATCGGCAAGACGGTTTGGTGAAGGTTTCCGATGTGCTGGTCGGTGAAGTTTGGCTGGGTTCTGGTCAGTCGAATATGGCGATGACGGTATCGCGGGCTTTGTCCTTCGAAAACGAAAAAGCGAATGCCGATTTCCCCGAAATTCGCATGTTCAAAGAGTCTTCCGGCGGAGCGGACAAACCAGCAACCGATGCGAAGGGGACATGGACGGTATGTACGCCAGACAATGTTGGTGGATTCTCGGCGACGCTGTATTTCTTCGGTCGGGAACTTCATCGGAAACTTGGCGTGCCGGTCGGTTTGATCAACTCATCCGTCGGTGGCACACCGATTGAATCTTGGATCGCAGCCGAAGCGCAGGCCGCGACGACCGAACTTCAGGAGAGTCATGCGGCTGCGGTCGAAGCCTATGAGAGTTTCGATGTCGCGAAAGCGGAGGCTCAATATGAAACGGCACTCGTCCAGTGGAAAACGCGAGCAGCGCAGGCCAAAGCCAACGGCAAGCCGACTCCACGACGACCGCAAAGCCTAGCCGAACGACACAAACGACGCAGCGGCCCGGGCGGGTTGTTCAATGGCAAAATCGCACCGCTGATTCCCTTCGCGATTCGGGGGGCTGTGTGGTATCAAGGGGAAGCCAATTCGCAACCGGGGAAAGGAAATCTCTATCAATATCAGTTGCCGTTGTTGGTCCAAGATTGGCGGGAACGTTGGGGCGAGGATTTCCCATTCGCTTGGGTTCAATTGCCGAATTTTGAACGCGCCGGCGAAGGTTGGATGCTCGTCCGCGAGGGCATGTTGAAAACCCTGCGGCTGCCGAAAACGGGGATGGCGATAACGATCGATATCGGCGAAGCCAACGACATTCACCCTCGAAACAAACAAGATGTCGGCCGACGGTTGGCATTCTGGGCATTGGGTGACGTTTACAATCTTGACGTCGTCACGAGCGGACCGATTCCCAAGAGTCACGAGATCAAGGGCGGGCAAGTGACGATCCAATTTGATCACGCAGACGGCGGGCTGATCGCGGAGAGCGGAGAACCGAAAGGGTTCGTCATCGCTGGTGCGGATGGCGAGTGGAAACCGGCGACGGCAAAAATCAATGGCGACACGGTGGTTGTGTCCCATCCGGAAGTCAGCAACCCCGTCGCAGTGCGGTACGCGTGGAAGGCCAATCCCGAAGTCAACCTGACGAATGCGGCCGGACTCCCGGCTTCACCGTTCCGCACAGACGATGACTAATCTGAGGTGACAATCGCGTTTTGTATCTGCTGAAACAAACGTGGCGAGATGTCGGCGGGGCCGTCCTCACACAGGACGGTCACGGCCTCGGCAAACGGAATTTGTTCCACCAACGAAATTCCGGCTGCAGCCACACAGACCGATCGGCTCATGCCCGCCGAACAACAAACCAAAACGGGCACTTGTGCTTTGATGAGACTGGCAACGGTTTGCGCGGCCAGTCGAAGTAACCAACTCGGATTGTCACCACCATCCGAGAGAGGAAACCGACAGCGAATCAACTCTCGCGGCAGCGAAACGAATGCTTCGTTGTCGGGCAACTCCACAACGGCTGAAATCCCGGCATCACACACCACGCGAGGATTCCACAAATCACCCGCGTTTCCGATCCAAAGCGTTCGGCCTGCAACTTTTCGCATGCATTGACCTCAAAAACGGTTTCGGGTTTGCGATGGTTTGTGGGAACGTTCCGCCGATGTTCGACATCAATCTATTCTGATCTGGCTTCGATGACGAGTCATCAATGAATTGTTGAGAAGGACACCCATGCTCAGCCATCCACGGTTCGCATTGCTATTGTTCGGTTGGAATTTGTGGGCAGCGAGCTTCGTATTCGCGGCGGACACAAAGCGGGACGCGTGGTCGTTTCGCATGATGGGCCAAGACGTTGCATACGTAAAGCAGACGGACGGCCAATGGATCTTCGCGCGACCAGGCAAGTCGATCAATCCGCTCGAAGAAGTTGAGCGGTCCGACGATGAAATCATCCTGCAAAATGTGAAGTCAAAACTCTTCATCAAACTCACCGACAAACAAGCGTTCTGGCGACAACCGAAACAAGAAACGTGGACCAAGTACTATATGGGATCCTGGTCAATTCCCGCGAAAACAGTTCAGGACTGGATCGAGAGCCAACAACCAAAATCGCCTGCCACTGATGACAATGCCTACGAAGTCCGTGTGATCTATTTCGTCCCCAGCGATCGCGAACCGACTGCGAATTGGGAAGAGAAAACGCGAACCGTGGTTCATTTTGTGGATTCGATGTACCAGAACGATCTGCAATCCAAACGGCTCAAAACCGATGGGTTAATCTGGGAAATGGAAGGCGAGCAGAAGAAAATTCATCTCGTGCGTGGCTCGCAACCGGCGAGTTTCTACAATGCCGCACCAGCCTATGACAAGAACAAACAATTTCGGCTTGTCGGAAAAGAGTTGCGAGAGAATGGGTTCGGGCCTGGGCAACTACGGCTCGTGTTTTGTGAGAATTACGATCTCGGCCCAGCGGATATGCTGTGGAATGGGACCTTGGCGTTAGGAGCATACGAGTCCGCCCGCGGTGGTTTGGCGATGTTCTCGGCTCACATCCTGCGGGATGAGTTTTGCGATATCACGCCCGAACGTCAGATCGCGCGGTTCTTCGACCAAACGCCTGTGGCCGGTCGTCGCGCGATGGGGCACCGCATGAATTCGCCGCGTGCCGAATTCGTGGAAGATGGTTTCGGGGCGGTGATCCATGAACTTGGTCATGCCCTCGGACTGCCGCACGATTTCCGCGATCACGATCGGCATGTCATGAGCAACGGCTTCCGGCAAATTCGTCGCAACTTGACATCGCGAACGCCGAAATCAAAACGCGTGACATTCTCCGACATCAATACGCTACTGCTCATGTCATCGCGATATCTCAATTCCAAAATTGACCGTGAAGACAACACACCACCGAAAATCGGCATCGAAGTGCTTTCCGTCAACCGGACCACCGCACGAGTAACACTCAAGCTGACCGCGAGCGACGACAATGGTCTTCGTGCGTTCGCCATCCACGATCAGAATGCGGAAGCCTATGTTGCAGGCGATGCGATCGAAGGCCAGGAATTCGAGAAAGAAGTGACGGTCGTTGGCAAACCGAAAGACGGTTTGCTGAATCTCACGTTGATCGTTGTCGATGCTGGCGGAAATCAGACGCGTGAGAAAAGAGAGCTGCGATAGACACTCTCAAAACAACCAACCGAAAGAGCTGGGACAACGAAGTGTTGCCCAGCTCTCGGTACTGTTTGATTTGCCGTGATGTTGGGTCGTGCAGAATTACAAGGAACACAACCTATTACAAAGGACGAAGTTGTGTACCACTGCGAGCTTGCTTAGCAGTGCGAGTGACCAGCCGTCCGGGCGTCGCTAAAAACACTGCTGGACGAGCCAGCAGTGGCACCCGTTAACGCTGACCAATGCGAAATCGCACGGGACCCAGCCTACCAGTTCTTGATTCCGCTGCCTGATCGGTCTAGGCGGAGAAACTGCTGCCGCAGCCGCAGGATTTAACGGCATTGGGGTTGTTGAAGGTGAAGCCGCGGCGTTCGATGCTTTCGTGGAAGTCGATTGTGGTGCCGTCGAGGAACAGGGCGCTCTTCTTGTCGACAGCCACGCGGACGCCATGTTGTTCACTGACGGCATCTTTTTCGGCGTCGGCTTTGTCATCGAAACCGAGAGCGTATTGGAAGCCGCTGCATCCGCCACCGGCCACACCGACGCGAAGCATCGTGTTTTCGGGGTATCCGCCTTCGCTGATGACTCGTTTCACTTCCTTCGCGGCGGTCTCGGTCAGGGTGATGGAGGAGGTTTCAGTCAATTGAACGGTCATGTTGGAATTTCTCCTGAGCGAATCGAGCAGGTAATTTCGGCTGTTCAGTGTTTAATGAGGAAACGCGACACGCAGGCCATCCGCGAATCGGTATCGTAGTATAAACGTCCGTGGCCAGATTGACGAGGGGTTTTTCAGATTGCAAGCCAGGATTCAGGCGGAAGTTCGATTAGATTTGCAATTTTCGCGAAGTGCTCGTATGTATCATGAATCACGCCCCATTGATGTTCAAAGGATCCGACGATGGCCGCCGATTCGCGAATTGTCCGCTTATCCGACTTGGAAGACGGCCAAAGTGGCGATTGTTTCGTGCTAATGACAGAGAAGAATCGGCATACCACTCGCGACGGTAAACCATTCTACCGCATTGGGTTCCGTGATGCGGCGCGAACAGTGACGGCCATGGTTTGGCAGGATTCCGCCTGGTTCGAGGAGTGTGAAACCCGTTGGCAGCCGGACCTGTTCTATAAGATTCGTTGTCGTTATGAGGACACCTCGTATGGTCCGCAAGTGGATATCGACCGGATTCGCGAAGTCGTCGAGGCTGACGAAGCCGACGGTTTCGATTTGGGGGAATTCCACCCGCGCACGCGGTTCGACATTGATGAATTAGAGCAGCGATTGCGGCGGATTGCCCAGGACGAGATCGCCGACCCGGCTCTCAAGCGGCTGGTGCTGGAGTTGCTGGTCGACAACGCGGAAGTTCTCCGAAAACTTCCCGCCGCCACCAGGAACCATCACGCCTACACGGGCGGGTATCTGGAGCATGTCGTCGCCGTGACGGAGACTGCGGTGTATCTGGCGGACAAGTACGATGTTCATTATCCGAACATGCAGCCGCGGTTGTCGAAATCGTTGGTGGTCGCGGGGGCGATTCTGCACGACATTGGCAAAATCGCGGAGCTTCATTATCGGCCGCAGGGCAGTCAATACACGGCTGAGGGAAAACTCATTGGGCACATTCTGCTCGGTCGGGATATGGTCCGCGATAAAGCCGCCACCATTCCCGATTTCGATACCGAAGTGTTGCTTCGGTTGGAGCACATTATCGTCGCTCATCAAAACTTGCCGGAGTGGGGCTCGCCGATTGCCCCGCACACACCTGAAGCAATGCTCGTCCACATCGCTGACGATGCCGACGCCAAATTTCACATGGTTGCGATGGCATTGTCGACTTCCCCACCCGATTCCGAATTCACTGACCGCCAGAATCCGCTGCGAAGAGCCATCTTCCGTGGCTTCGCGAACGAGTGATTTTTATGTCGTGATTTCGGCCGAGTTTTCACGGACTTGACCACAGTTGACGCGAATCGCACACTGGGCGTCTGGATCTGATAGGATCGTGGATCTTCGGCATCTTTCGACTGATGAGGATAGACATGCGTAAGCGCTCTTGGTGGGCTGCGGTGGCGGCGACGGGGTTGTTGATGGTAGCGGGCTGCGGTGGTGGCGAGAAACCACCAGGGGATGGAGGCACACAACCTGGTGAGACGAATGCTTCCTCCGACCAACCAACAGAGAAACCCATGATGCGACTGGAATCCGAACCGTTCGGCGAATGGACCGACCCCGCCGGCGAAACTCACAAAGTCACCAAGTACATTCTCTCCAATGGTCGCGTGACTGTGTCGATTCTTGACTACGGTGCGATTGTGCAATCGTTAATGACGCCGGACCGCGACGGCGAGATGGAAAACATCACGCTCGGTTTCGATGAGTTGGCTCCCTATGCGGACATGGAAAATAAAGACCCGTACTTCGGTGCGATCGTCGGACGATACGGCAACCGGATTGCCAAGGGGAAATTCACGATCAACTTGCCCGAGGGAACGGCCGCCACAAACAATGGCGAAAGCTACACACTGGCGACGAACAACGATCCGAACCACCTGCACGGTGGAGACCGCGGCTTCAACGATGTGCTCTGGCAAGCCCGAATGATGCCGGCTGATGTCACCGACGACGGCAGCGTTGGGGTGCATCTGACCTACATCAGCGCGGATGGCGAAGAAGGATACCCGGGTCAATTGAAAAGTGATGTCATTTATCGGCTGACCCCCAACGACGAACTTCGCATCGAGTACACCGCCACCGTGAGCGAGAAGGCTACGCCGATCAATCTGACGAACCATTGTTACTGGAATCTTGGCGGCGTCGATTTGCAGAACCCGAAAGACTCAGCCAGCATCCTCGATCACGTGCTGATGTTGAACTGCGAACGCTATCTGCCGGTGGATGACACGCTGATTCCGACTGGGGAACTGAAGTCCGTGCAGGGTACGCTGTTCGATTTCACCAAAGCTCACCCGATCAACAAAGACTTCAAAGAGTTGAAAGGCGATGCCGAAAACGGCGGGTATGACCACTGCTTCATCACGCCAAATCTGGGCAAGGAACAACCGGGATTGACGCTTGTGGCTCGGCTGTCCGATCCGGAATCGGGACGGGTCATGGAAATTGAAACCGATCAACCGGGCATTCAGTTCTACACGGGCAACTTCCTGAGCGGAGGACCGTCTGACGCGGGATTCCCGCAGCACCACGCATTGTGCTTGGAAACGCAGAACCTGCCCGATTCGCCAAACCAACCGGAATTTCCTTCCAGCATTTTGGAACCGGGGCAGAGTTACAAGCACACAACCGTGCATCGCTTTTCTATCATGGATGAAGATGAAGAGTAGAATATCGGGATTGGGAGTTAGGATTTAGGGATTCCTCGTTGCAACGAGATCCCTATTTCCTCGTTCCTGAATTCCATTCCCTTGTTTTCCGTGCGAACTTCATGACCCAACCGATTCTTGAGCTTTATCGGACGGTCGAGCCGCCGCGTCGGTGTTCTTATTTGCCTGACGAGACAGCTTCGCTGGAATACCGTGTCCTGGGGCAGATCTCGGCTGACACCTACGAAACATGGCTGGAACGCGGATGGCGACGACATGGTTGGCACTTCTTTCGACCGGCTTGTCGGGAGTGTGTGAAGTGCCGGTCGCTACGGGTTGACGTCGCCGCGTTCCAACCCACGAAAAGTCAGCGACGGACGATCAAACGTAACTCCGACGTGCAGCTGGTTGTGCAACGCGCGAGTGTGACCGAGGAACATCTTCGGCTCTACAATGAATGGCATGCGGATATGCACGTCCGCAGCGGTTGGCGGGCGGAGTCGATCGATGCCAACCAATACTTCGAGTCGTTTCTGATGGGCGAATGGAAGTTCGCTCACGAGTTTCTGTACTACGAGAACGACCGGCTCATCGGTGTGGGCTTGGTCGATATACTCGCCGATTCTCTCTCCAGCGTGTACTTCTATCACGATCCGGAATGGCGGCCACGTGGTCCGGGGACGTTCACGATTTTGCAGGAGATCGAGTACGCCCGCACCCATGGCAAACGTTGGGTGTACTTGGGCTATCACATCGAGGAATGTCAGTCGATGGCCTACAAGAACCGCTTCGGACCACACGAGGTCTTGAAGTGGTACCCGACGCCCGAAGAAAATCCGCAGTGGAGTCGCCCTGTCGATTCCGCTTCAGACGACTCCGCGAATGGCCCGAACTCCGTTACTCGTCAATAAAGGGCGAGTCGGCTTCGCGAGCGACTTGGTCGGACTTACCGGCGTTTAGAATCGTCGAAATGCCTCGCAGCATCGGGATGAAATTCAAGAACACTGCCAGTACCGCAAACGTCGAGAGTACTGGTATCACGTAACGAATATCGCTGTAGCCGGAGATGACTCGCTGCACGGTCGTAAACGGATCGAAAAGCTGCATGGCATGGTAGCTACGACGGTATTGCCGGAAGTATTCTAGGCTTAGCAGAAGTTGAGGGCCGGCAACACACGCCATCATCAGGATGAACGTGACCAGACGCGCATGACCGGGCCTGATGCCTACACCGGCTGCATGTCCCCAGCGAGCGAATGCCGTATTGATTCCGCAGTACATCACGAGATAGCAGCAAATTGCCCAGACGCCTCGCATCTCGGCATCGAACTGGGACATCTCAAGGGACAGCCGCCCGACAAAGTTCGGTGCGATTCCTGTTCCTCCGCGACGACCATCGCCAAACGCAGCTACGCCAATCAAATAGAATGCAAAAATTAGCAGCACATTCATCAGCAGCAAAATATAGCCGCGGGCACCGCCGGGCATGAACGGCGTTTTGATCAGCCGCCAAACACCACTTCCCCCAATATGCCGACGAATCCGACGGGAAAGGGCATCGGGTTCGGCAGTCATCACCAGACCGAAAATTCCCCAGTGCACACAAGACATAATGACATAGGCAAAGAACATCTCTTGATCGATTCGGCCGAGATCAACTGTTGCGTACACGACAAAGGTCACAATCCAGAACAACAGGAATTGAGCGGTCATCGTCACGCGAATTGCTGTGCTGCGGTTGTCCGTCTCGAACGTCAATTGAGCAATTGCAATCTGCCGTAGCAAAATGAAGTAGGAAGTCGCCACGACCAGAAACAAACCGTTGCCCAACCAAAATTCGGCGTTGTCGAATGGCAGTGGGGCGAAGTAAGTGGCCGTATACGCTAAGATGGCCATCCCCCACATCGCACCGATCACGCCCATGAGTAATCCGACAGCGAGTGCTGCTTGTTGCGAACGGTTATTCGTGAGTGTACTCGCCGTCACGCTGATACAGCACAGACACAGTGAGACCAAGAACGAGAGCACGAGCAGGTACGCAGCTAACGCGGTGTCGAAGCCTTGCATCGTGGATGCAAACGCGATGAACGGCGTGATGGCGGAGTAATAGATGAAAAGTTGCACCATTGCCGCCAACAGTTTCCCGTTGACGATTTGCCCCGGTTGCAATGTGGTGACACTGAGGACTTCATACGTCAGAAAATCCCGCTCCGACTTCAAACTCAAGTACGCATTGAACGGCACAATGATCAGCGTGGCGATCGCGAGCGCAATGTAAAAGTAGAAGAAGAAGTCGCGACCGGCGGCTTCGTATTCGATTCGTTCGCCCCACATCAGCAAGCCGAAGACCGCCGTCAACCATGCCCCGGCGACTAAGAGGAAGAACGTCACCACAAACTGACGACTCTTAAGCGACTGCCGAACTTCTTTAATCAGAATCGGGTTGCACCAGTCGGCGACTCGATCGACCCAAGGGGGCACGGAGCGGATTTTGTCAGCGGTTGTGGTACTCATTGAGGTCTTTCAATTTGCGATTCATCGGCAGCTAAACCGATGGCTGAACTTTATGTAGCATCCGCATCACGAGGCCAGTACACGACAGCGGGGGTCCAATCATCAGTGCAACGCACGAGAACCGTATGACCGGGAGCAATGAATTCGCTCCGGACATAACCCAACGCCCGCGCGTGTCCGTCAATCGGTGAGAGAGCATACGAAGTGATATGTCCGATTTCTCGGCCTTCTTGATCAGCAATGCTGGAACCCGGTGACGGCAAATCGCCGACATCCAAACGCAATCCACGAAGTTCGCGATTGACGTGACCCAAAGCATCAATGCGGGCGATCGGTTCTTGGCCGAGATAACAGCCCTTCTTGAAATTGATCGCCTGCGGAGTCCGGGAAACTTCCTGGGCTAAGTGGTCCTCGGTGATATCGATCCCGTAAAGCGGAAACCCGCCCTGGATTCGGAGCGTGTGAAACGCGAACGCTCCGCCCGGCTGCACACCGGCTTTGTGCAGGACATTCCACAGACTGGCGATTGTGTCCCGGTCGCCCGCAACCAAAAAGCTTGGAATTCCCAGCCATTCAACATAACGGACGGAGACAGCCGAATCCGACCACTCGTCTTCGCGATGATGATACGGGTCGGGATTGGGCAGCGGGAGTTTGAGTGCCGCGAGTTGCTTCATGGCATCCGGCCCGCAGACGAGCGTTTCACTGAGCTCACTTGTCCAAGATTTGAACTCGACATCCTCGGTGATGACGTAGCGATTGAAGTGTTCCAGCAATGATTCCTCAGAGCCGACAACCGTCTCCAACCACAAGGATTCCGAAGTCGCAAACACGAAAATATGAGCGAGGACACGCCCCTTCACGTTGGTAACGAATGCTTCACACCCTTGACGCGGCGCGAGGCTTTGGATGTCGGCGGTGCAAAAGTTATTCAGGAATTTCACGCGGTCTGCACCGGTGATTTCAATGTGGGCGCGTGTGGAGAAATCGAACATTGCTGCCGACTCTCGAGCAGCGGTGATTTCAGCCACCGGGTCGCCGAAGTGGATGGCCTCTTCGAAATCGTCGAACGGCTCGAACGCGGTCATCAGGGCGAATTCGCCACTGACAAATTGCAGCGTTGTGGTCGCGGCAGCGTCGGCATCGGCAAAGACGCCTCCCTGTTGTCGCTGGACGGCCTTAATCGGACAATTCGACATCGAACCCCTTCCTCATGGACGAAGAACTCTAAACCAGCCCGACTCCCTCCTGATGGCTGACAATGACCCCGGCCGTTCCTGTTCGACCCCGGTTCGATCAACTCATTTTCGATCGACAATGCATACCATGCACGATCTCGAATGGAATACCAGCTGCTGATCACATGATTCTGGTGATCTTCCATAGTCTAGCCGGACCGATTTGCGAAGTCATTGATGTTCCACGAAGTTTTTTGACTCGCGTCGGAGACCAAGTGGAAAGATCCGCTCTGCATTCGTCTCGAAAAAGACGCCGCCTTTAATCGTGGCTATGCTCAGGGCCAGGGAAGTGACCGCTTTGGACATCCTGGATATATTCCCGTGTGGCGTCCGTCGCAATCTGGTGCAACTCGGCATAACGTTTCAGGAATTTGGGTTGGAAACCGGTGGTCAGGCCGAGGAAATCTTGGCTGACAAGAACCTGACCGTCACACTCGGGACCAGCTCCGATGCCGATGGTGGGAATCGCCAACGATTCGGTGATCTTCTTCGCAATTTGCTGAGGGATCATTTCCAGCACAATCGCGAACGCCCCCGAGTCTTCCGCGGCTTTCGCATCGGCGAGAAGTTGGGCTTCATCGCGTTGAATCTTGCCCATCGACCCGACCTTGCGAACTGACTGCGGTTTGAAGCCAATATGCGCAACAACGGGTATGTCCGCAGCCGCGAGTGCTGCAATCGTAGCCGCTTGGTTCACGCCGCCTTCCAACTTCACGGCTGCCGCACCGCCTTCTTTCAGCAGTCGACCGGCATTGTGGACCGCATTATGTGGCGATTCCTGAAACGACATAAAAGGCATGTCCGCGATGACTAAACAACGACGAACCGCACGGGTCACCATTTCCGTATGGTAAATGATCTCGTCGACCGTCACCGGCAATGTTGTCGACTTGCCCTGGACGACCATCCCCAATGTGTCGCCCACGAGAATGCTATCGATCCCCGCATCGTCAAATAATCGCGCCCACAGGAAATCGTAGGCGGTGATCATCGTCAACTTTCGCCCCTGAGACTTGGCCGCCACAAACCGAGGCACAGTCATCGGTTTCGCAGAAGGCTGTGATTGGTCGGGTGCAGACATCAGCGGAAAACTCCTGCGGGCGGGGATCAGCACTAACTTCGTGCTTGGCAAACAACTGTTTGGTGAAGCAATTCGATCGGGCGAGGTACTCGAAGTCAGTATCGAAATCACCGTGCATGATCGCAAGAGTCAGCCGATCGTCGCTTGGGGAATTCCATGGAAGTCTTGTGGTAGAGCGGTGTATCAAAAAAGTGTGGCGAAACCGCACACTGCGTTGCAATATGGGACACCTGCAAACAATACAGCGAATTGAGCGATCAGAGGGTTAGTGTCATAAGCTGCCTATGTGAAATGACTTAAGGTTTTTTTGGTTTTTGAACCGTCTTTGGCGCGGTGATTGCACTATAGGTGTGGTGTCGCAAGGCAAGCGTTGGCCCGCACTTACCTTGTTGGCAAAACTAAAACGCCGTCATTGGTCGTATACCGATGGCGGTGTTTTTTTGTTTCTTTGGTCACTTCCTTGATCATTCCCCCCCTAAATCTTCGGACCGGTCACGCTGTCTCTCGTCTCACGTACCCTGACCGCACGAAAAATCCTTGCCTCTGCGGAATGTTCTCTTGAGTTGGTCTGTCAAGATCAATCCTTTTATTCCAGTTGGTCGAGGAGTTCGGACGATAACGATTCTGAGCACTGTCTGAAGTGCCACGAAAAGCGTCCGTTCTCAACGATGCGGAGTGGACTGCGCTGAACTACTGACAACGGATTTCCGGGGGGAAACCATCTATGGGAACGAACCGACGATTCGCGCGAGGGAAGATGATCTTCCGCGCTGCGGCGGCTGCTGGTTTTTGTTGGTCACTGATGACACCAAACACGGCGGATGCCCAGTTCGCACCACCGACTGGTCCGAGTGCCTACCCACCCACCGTTTCCGATCCCTCAGCCGGAATCTACGATCCCTCCGGTTACGCGAGCATGACTCCCGAAGGCGAATTCGGGAGTGATCCCTACGCCAGTGCGGGGATTGGTCCGGATGGCGAATTTCAGCCAGACGGTTCCAACGAATCTGTCCCGCCGGGTGTGAACGTCTTCGCCGGTCCGAACGCGGGCATGTTCAGCGTGGGGGCATCCCTGACGTCGGGAAAAGGCGATGCCGTTTGGAGTGACGTCCGCGATATCCAAGTCGGTGCCTACCACAACGACAATCAAACGCTCGTCAACGGTGGGGGAACCCTCGGGCTGACCTACGAGGATCGTGTCGGTCTCGCGGGACGCGCCCTGCTTGGCGGTGCGATCAATGACGACCGCAACGACGCCTTCAGCTTCTCCGGCGATTTGTTCGCAGGGTTTAAGACGGAATTCGTCATGGAACACTGGTTCAAAGCCGGTGTTCTCTACGATTTTCAAGAAGACTTCAGCCGCGTCGGTCCGGAAATCGGTGCGTTGTTCTTCGCCAATGGCCAACACCCCATCAGCTTCGATTTGGCCATCGCTTATGGCAACGGTGACCCGATTCTTGCCGGCCCATCCGGCCAAATTGGAACAGCCACCGGCATTGCAGACGAAGAAGTGCAACTCCGATTGGGAACGTACCTCACACCCAACCTGCAAATCGGAGCGACCGGAATCTGGTCCGATTGGGACAATCCGAGCTACACCGACTACGATGGCTATGGCGGATTCCTTGCAGTCACGCACAATTTCTATCAGTTCACGTTCGATATCACGACCGACGACGAAGTCCGGTGTTTTGCTAACCTCGCACTCACAACCGATGCCTTTGTGCTGAAACGAACACGAGACACGGAAACCGGAATTGTGCCGATGGTTCATCCCCGCGATTGGTTGACTCGTGCCGTCATTCGCGACGTGGCAGTCACAACGCAATCGGTCTCCAGTCTGGTCCCGTAGTCGCGATTCGTTGATCGTTAAGTCGACGACTGCGATGAAGAATCCACAAAACGGATGCGCGGCGTTAGGTCGGCATCCGTTTTCTATTGGTTAACCAAATAGAAACAGACGGCAATCGCCCGTGGTACGCCAGCGTCCAACGAACTCGCGACACCGAGAGGGCGACCATCACAACCCAGGACCAGCACTGGGAATTTCGACGACCCCGTCAACGGAACTCTTAGGCATTTCAGCCAGACCAGCGCTTGAACTTGACATTCCCAGTTTGGAAGCGATAATCGTCGCTCGTGAACTAAGAAAACCCCGGAGAGATGCCAGAGTGGCCGAATGGGCCGGATTGCTAATCCGGTGTTCGGGTTTACCCGGACCGCGGGTTCGAATCCCGCTCTCTCCGCTTGAAAGACTGGCGACCCGTTTCCTGACGGGTCGCCTTCTTTTTTGTCCCGTCTTTCTTTCACTTCTGTAATCCGCGACATCAATCTGATAGCACTCACCGGTATTTTGGGTAGCGTATCGAAATAGATGGCGAGACACGGAATCCGCCTCTTTTCAGAACCCCGATCGAATTTTGTGAAGCCCGGGAGTCCAAATGCTTGTTGCTGTTGGAAATACGGGCACGCCGACAAGACGCTCACGCACGTCATCAGAAGTTGAACGTGTCGGATGAATCCGAAGACGGCAGACTGCCCTAGGTCGGTTTTGAGGCTTGCAAACTTCCGTGCGGTTGACGATGTCGAGTCGATGAAAGACCTTTGAACGTCAAAGGCGAACCGCTTCGCGAGGACTGTGCGGTCTGTGGGCATACGCGGAAACGTGCTGGGGTTAACAGTTTTATCGAGAATCGTAGGTTGCTCATAAGTCCGGTCCGATTTGAGCGATTCGCTCAGGGGTCTTTGAGGTGTCACGGAAACGGGGCCATGGGGTGTCATGGACAATCGTCATGTTCACATGATGAATACCATTGCGATACGACGCTCGAACCGCGATGATGTACACTGCAATGAAATCATCGGGAATTCCCCGGCTGACTTGATCGTTGTGGCAGAGAAAGAGTTGGACGTTGTCGCTGCAGGATAAGGTTGTCGTTATTGCCCGAGTAATTTCGTCTTCGTAAACAAAAACCAGCAATATGTTCGATGACGCTTCCATTGGCCCTTGGCTACGCGGACTGGACCCAGTCGAGGCCGATCGCATGCAAAGCGAGTGGGAACGATTCATGAAGGCTCTCTTTTCGATCGTTTGCAGTCAACCCAAGCCACGCCCTTCGGACGCGGGCGACGATTGCCCTGATCTCATTCAAGTCTTGCTGAATGCCCGCGGGAATGAAGGCTTCAAGCAAGTCAACCGACAATCCGACTTATGGTGGTTACTACTGTGCACGATCAAAGTGCAAATGTCTGTTGAGACAGAAATCGTGGCTCAAGACAAGCTTTCGGAAATCGAACACAACGCGGACGGTATCGGTACCAAGAATCCGACCAAGGAACTATTTTTCGCCTTGGTCTCGACCAATCCCGATCAGCGGTTCCTCGATGCGAGTCGTGAGGTTTTCCGGCACTTGATTCGCGTTTTGAGGGAGCCAAAGCAACGCAGAATTGCTGTGGCCACAATTGAAGGCTGTCGGCCTCGGGAAATCGCCGAACGCCTACAGGTCGTGCCTTCAACCATAATCCGAAAACTTCGGATTATTCGAGACACTTGGCGTATCGAGGCCAATTATGAGATTCTCTCAGCCAAATTTGTACGAAGATAGTCGTCGTGAAGCCCTGGCCGTTGCAAACGGAATCGATGAACTTTGCGACCGGTTGGAACACGAATGGCGGGAAGGCCAGCGTCCCGATGTCGTTCGATTCGTCGAAGAGGCGACAAATCTCCCCCAAGATCAACTCTTGAGTGAACTCGTACCCGTCGATATTGCGTATCGTCGTCGTGCTGGGGAACACCCGGAACCGCAAGACTATATTTCGCGTCTTCCGCAACATGCGAGCACATTGGTCTATTTGTCGTTCGCTCAGGATCTGGAAACCGAGGTCGTTGAACTCAAAGTCCACGACCAGCGGCCCCATCCATTTATGTACTTCGGACGGTACGAACTTCATGAGCGGTTAGGCAAAGGAAGTTTTGGGGTCGTCTGGAAGGCTTGGGACAACGTGCTCGGTCGTTGGGTGGCCGTGAAGTTGGCTCGGGTGAGTGACTCCCCCGTGGTCCGTCAGATGTTTCGACACGAAGCGCAAGCGTTAGCCAAGTTGGATAACCCGTATGTCGTTCGTGTGTACGACTTCGGCATCCATGAAAATCTCGCATTCATTGTGTTCGAGTTCGTGGACGGGGAGGACCTCTCCGAATATCTCAAAAGGAAGCGACTGAGCAACGAAGAAATCGTGCAGATCATGCTGGCATTAGCCACGGGACTGGAGCATATCCATGCCTCGAAAGTTGTTCATCGCGACCTGAAACCGAAGAATATTCTCATTCGATCAGATGGCAACCTTCGAATCGCTGATTTTGGCTTAGCCCGCCAAATTGGCCATTCTAGCACGATTTCTCAAAGCGAACAGATCCTAGGTACCGTCCCCTTCATGTCGCCTGAACAGTTGACGGGACAGGAGTTGACCCCACGTTCCGACATTTATGCCCTCGGCATAATCTGTTACCAAATGCTCGTGAACTGTTTGCCTTACGAGGGTCCACAGGAAGCCGTCATTCAGAAGATCATCAAAGGGGACTTCCGCCCCCTGCATGCCTACCAACGGAAGATTCCTGCAGCGTTGGAAGATATTTGCTTGAAAGCCATGCACCGTGACCCCACTCAACGTTACGCATCGGCGACGGAACTACGAAACGACCTCGAGTACTATCTTGGTGGCGAGACGGCCATTCTGAAATCACTCCTAGAAACGCCGCCCCCGGTGCAAAAAAAGACAGAAAAGTCTCCCGAGGCGTGGCTGCTCGTCGGCGTTGCAGTGGCCTTCATCTCGTTAGTCATCTTTGGGGGGATCTACCTGTCGGGAGACGGAAATGCCGAGGCCACAGTCGCAGCAGCGGCGGCAACCGCATTGAACGAAGAAGTGCACGTCGAAATTCCAACGGAACCGGTGGGCGCCAAGTTGGCTGTCTATCCGATCGACCCATCAACCGGTGAAGTGAACCCGACCGAAGCCATTCCCATCTCGCAAGTAACACCCGTTCAAGTCGATCTTCGTCCGGGCGATTATCTTGTTGTTGCGTATCTGGCTGACGGCCGATTTCACGAAGTCTATCGCCGAGTGCCGGAAGCGCGAGCAACCATACCGGAAGCCCAATGGGCACACATCCGCTGGCGGAAAGTCGGCGATCGATTCGTCTTACCCAAGATTCGAATTCCCGATGCGTCCATCGCGGACAACATGGTCCTCGTTCGAGGAACTCAAAACCTGACCCTCTTGCCCCAGAATCCCGCAGAAACTGTTCGGCATGTCCATATTCCGGATTTTTACATCGAACCGTATGAATTGACTCAACGACAAGCCCGAGAGTTCTTCTTGAACCCGAAGGATAAAGCGGACGAACCCGGTTTCAACCAACCGGACCATCCCTTTTCCAATTTATCCTTTGATCGGGCGTTGAATTACGCGGAACTTTCCGGAAAGCGGCTGCTAACAGATCTCGAATGGCAGTACGCAGCAACGAACGGAAATCGCACTCAATTTCCTTGGGGAGACGAGATACCCGATCAAGAAGACCCAACAACATCGGGGTTAGGAGTGGTCGGAGAACCGCCATTTGATCGGACTCGTCACGATTCCCCGATTCATGGTCTTTGTTCCGGTGTTGCGGAATGGGTCGACAGTCAGCCTGTCATTCGATTTCCTAGGCAAGACAACCGGGATATTCCGAATTTGCTTGTGAACCACTTTGGTGTCAAAGGTGGAAACCGCGATGTGATTCATGGAGATTTTCGTGTCACCGCGAAGATGAGAAACCCGCGTCAGCAGGTCTATTATCCAAGAACCGAGTACGATATTGGACTGGGTGTCCGATTTGCACGCAGCGCCAAACCGCGGCTCAAGCCAGAAGACTTTCAACGTTACCAAGGCAAGTCGGAATAAGACAGGCCGGAGTTGAGTCTCTCCTTGTGGCCCAAATTGGTCTTCGTATGCTGATGTCATATACAAGCCACGATTCCGCCAAAGAACGGCGGAATCGTGGCTTTTGAGAAACCTTTGGTGTCGTCCGATTAGGGCGAAGTCAGACTTTTAGTCAGGGCGATCACAGCGGTCTTCTTTTTCCCATGATCATGCAGAACCGCACATTCGTGTGGCCCGTCATCCCGTCCAATATAAACTCGCACTGCAATAGGCTTGACACGGCCGTGTTCGATTTGCAATGCCTCTGACGGTTCATGACATTCAAAACCGACTCGAAACTTGAATTCCTCTTCCTTGTTGGGGGAATGTCCCTTTTCCAATTGGATGTCCCACACAATCACGAAAACCTCGCGAGCCGGGGCAGCGCCATCGACTTTTGTGATTTTGTAGAAATGTCGTTTGATCTTCTTAACGTGATTGGGCAGGGGCGATAGTACCTGTCCGGGATCTTTCTTCTTGGAAAGGCATGGATCGCTAGTATCCTGCTTCTCTGGCTCTGGTTTGAGTGGCTGCGAATCTTCTTTCTCTGCTGCGAAAACAACCGCTTCGCAGTTGCAATTTACGCAATTATGAGGAGCGCCAATTGGTGAGTAGATCGGTTGGGGTTGGGGGTTGAGACATTCGCACCCTTCTCCCACCATGTTGCATTCTTCGTAGACCTCGCCATACCAGTAAGGGCCCATGTCATAGTAGGCGCAGGCACATCCGGCGGCGTTGGCCCTCGCGGCTCCAAGTGTCAAGAAAAACCCGGATGCCAGAACAAACAATGCGCAGACAGTCACTCTCATTTTGTGGCCTCATCAAGTGGAGTGGGGATGTTTTCCGAACGGAAGACTAGAGTGTAACACGTGCACAAAGGTTTGTCTGTTTTCAATTTCAAAACTTTGTAATTTTCCTACTACAAGTTGGTTATGCAGATGATCTGCCTATGAGATTCGTCGTCGAATTGTTAGGCCTAGCAGTCCGGTACAGATCCGATGGGATTAGCCTTCGTTCCACCAAATCGAGATCCACTCGGGACTAGTCTTTGGATTCACGGCTGCATTGCCGACGGCGAGATCAGGCTTTCCATCGGCATCGAAATCTCCGACGGCGACTGTATAGTGCCCCGTGTTTTTGTCAGTTGAGATCGTGTGTCTCAGAAATTTTCCGGGGCTTGTTTGTTCCAACCAAAGGACCCGATCGGAAACGGCTTGCCGGTCGCGATCGATCAAGTTGTTTGGCCAGTTCGTGACCGCGACGATGTCCAAATCATTGTCGCCGTCTAAGTCTTGGCTGACGGCACGATACACGCCGGGAACGTGGGTCAAGATGTGGTCTTCAAATTGAAGATTCCCGGTATTTTCAAGCCAATGAATGGCGTGTGTAGGTTTGAGGTAAAAACTATCAAGTGTGTCGCCGTTCGTGTATAGCAAGTCGAGATCTGCATCGTGGTCGAGATCGACGAGTTCAATTCCGCTCGAACCGTATGAGGGGTCATTGGCTTCGAATATACGATGCGTTTCGAAGGTTCCGTCACCGCGATTCAGAAAGGCTTCGACAACCTCATGTTCTTGACTAATCAAGGCGACAAAATCAAGATCGCCGTCGTCATCCAGGTCGGCGATTTCGACGTGAATGGTGCCATGTCGTGGATCGAGGACCTGTTGGGTTAGTCGCGGGAGACGATTCTCGAAGCCTTCATTTTTCAATAGCAGGATACGACCAGTTTTTCGCCATCCAAATTCTGCGACGAGCACGTCCTCATCGCCGTCCTGGTCGAAGTCGGCGGTTTGCACGTCTGCTACACGGGCAAATTCGTTGCCGAGCAGCACAGGTTGTGAGTTCTGTTGGAATGGTTGTCGTAACCAGTGGACCCGCCCGTTCTGATGATCTTCGGGGTTAAAACTTCCCAAGTCGGCAATCAAAAGGTCTTGGCTTCCATCGCGATCGAAGTCCGTCAGTGTGACACTTGCCGGATTCTGGACCTTGGCTACGTTTGTCACTTTCGGATTGCGACCGTCGAATTCCACTCGTGCGACCACTCCGCTGCCCATATCGCAGAGCCAGAGTGATGCCGGCGTATCTGGTCGGGCTGGTTCCCATGCTAAGCCTGAGACACAAATGGCGTCTTGCTGATTGGGAGCCACGATCGATTGAGAAGTGAACGAAATTGGTGATTCTGATGCGGTTTCAATCACCGGTTGCTCAAGTCGTTCCGGAGCCAACGCTCGGTAGTACGCCACCACATCATGCATTGGCGGTGGCTTCAAATCCGTGCGTGCGGACGCATAGTAGAAATCGTAACCCTGTTGGACCTCGGCATGCCAAGCTGCTCGGGGAAAAGTGGATGGGGCCGGCATCGCATGACAATCCCCGCAGAATGCCTCGACTCGGGGACGCAACTTTTTCATGTCGAGCCGAGTCAAGTCGCTCGATTGGTCGTCGTTCCGAGGATCGGACATCGTCGTATCACGATCGTCATTTGAGTCCGGTGACGAATGGCATCCGCCCTCCATCAATGAAACAACGAGCAGCAATCTCCAAAGCCATCGCATTGGAATTTGTTTCCGCTAGAGTTCTCGACTACTTGGTTGTCTCAGGATCATAGGTCACAGTGACATATTGGTCGATGGGCGGCTGGTGAATGGTTTGCTCACTTCCGTCTGGCCAACGGACAGAGAGTACTTGCACGTCCTTTGTTGCCCCTAACCCGAAAAGCAGCCGATTGTCATTCGTCGACGCGTAACTACAACCTCCTTTAACCTGTCGAATTTGAACGCCGGAGGAGGTCTGGATTTTCGCGACTGCACCGATCAAATTCCGTGCGGGATTTTCGGATGCGAAAATGACTCCCAGCCAATGGTGATCGGCATGAGGGGTGATATTTTCGAGAACTGTCGCGGGCTCATTGACGTGCGAAATCACTAAGTCTGGGTCACCATCGTTATCGAGATCCCCGACCGCGACACCCCGCCCTGAGTGTGGTTCTGCGAAATATGCTCCGATGTCGTCAGCGACGTTCCGAAAACGCTGCCCTTTGAGGTTCTCGAATAGCAAAGGAAGTTGCCGCACGGGGACGCCGGAGGGATGCCGAAGCACATGACCATTCGATGTGAATACGTCTTCATCGCCGTCTAAATCAAAGTCCGCGAACACGGAACCCCAACCGACGAACAACCCCTCCACAGCCGTGACACCAGTTGCGAGACTAGCATAACGAAACAAACCGTCGCCGACATTCCGATAAAGGCCGAAACTTTCGCGTTCATAATTGGCAACCCAGATGTCGGGAAGTCCGTCGAGGTTGTAGTCGCCGAGGTCAGTTCCCATGCTTCCGTCGGGCGTCCCGCGTCCACTGTATCCGGTGCCGCTGGTAACAGAAATATCCTTGAGATTTCCTTGGCCGTCGTTGCGGTAGAGGAAATTCAATACGGTATCGTTGGCGACATACAAATCGAGATCGCCATCCACATCGATATCCGCCATGATTACCCCTAAACCCTTGCCATCCGACCGCAATCCGCAATCGTCGCTGCCGTCGCGAAAAGTCCCGTCGCCATTGTTGAGGTAGAGGATATCCCTCAGCGGCTCAAAACGCCTCGGGGGGCAAATCTCTTGGCTGTCGCGGGTTGGTCCCTGACAGAAGGGATGATTGTCGAACGACCAATCGACGTAATGTGCGACATACAAGTCGAGATGGCCGTCTCCGTTGATGTCTCCCCAGGCAGCACTGGAACTCCACAGAGAATCGTCGAGCTTGGCCGTCTTGGTTTGTTCTTTGAACGTTCCGTTGCCTTGGTTTCGTAGCAGCGTTAGGCCCCCGTATCCGGTGATTAGAATGTCCGGATAGCTATCGTTGTCATAGTCTGCGGCGGCCGCTCCATGGCTGTAATGCCAATCCGCTTCCAAACCGGCTTCCAGCGAGACATCGGTGAATTGCCAGTTGCCCTCGTTACGAAACAACTTCGGAGGAAGCCCCCGAATCTCACCGTTCGGACCGTACTTTCCACCTGTAGGAACGAAAACGTCGAGGTCGCCATCCAAATCGAAATCGAATAAGGCGACTCCGCCTCCAAGCGACTCCAGAATCGAGTAATGGTTAGCTTCCTCGTCGTTTCTGTAAGTCCCTCGAAGGCCAGATTCGGCGGTTCGGTCACGGAAGCGAATAATCGTCGCGGCGACTTCTGAATTGGAAGACTTCGGGATGCTAGCATTCTTAGAAGGTCGCGATGATTCAACGTCCGACTGTTGACCGGAAGTGATTTCGTCGGATGGATCGACTTCCTGCTGCGAACAGCTCGAGCAAATTCCGGTCAAAGCAATCAGGCAAACTACGGCGAACGCTGGCGAAACTTGGGCCATTCGATTTCGAATTCTATTTATACCGCGAACTCAAAGAATGTTCGCCGACAAAGGTCAATTGGAAGTTCCGTTCGGCATGTGCCGGTTGGCTAATTCCTGATGATAAGTTGCAAGCTGATCCTTACCCACCGCCTGATAATACTCAGCTAACATTCGATGCGCTTCAGCGTGGTCGGGTTCGATATCGACAACGCTTCGCAACCATTCGGCGGCATCGACGGGCGAATCGTATTTCATCAGAGTCGAACCGATGTCAAACCGCAAATCGGCATCGTCGGGCTCCGTCAGTACGTCTTCCATCAAACGGCGAGCTCGCTGCAAAGCCGGTCGCGCTTCGGCAGCATACTCCAGATGGTGTTTGGCCTCGGCGTTTTGTCCATCCATTTGCAAAGCCGATCCATAGATGAACCGAGCCTCACTGTTTTTTGGCTCTGACTTCACAAGCGGTTCCAATATTCGCACTGCCTCTTCGGCTTGACCGGCATCGAGTTCCAATCGACCAAGCGTAAGCCGGGCTTTGTCAAACTCCGGATCGGATTCGAGCAGCTCCGTAAGCACGCGACGACTTTCTTCGATGTGCCCCTCCCCGATCAAGCATTCCGCTAAGCCACACCGTGCATCGGGATCATCGGGATGACGCTCAAGCAGCAATCGAAAATGTTGCATCGCCTGCTGATATTGATGTCGCGTGACCAACAGCAGAGCTAAGTTTAGACGCGCCTCTTTGTGGTTGGCATCTAGCTTCAAGGCATGTTCGAACGAATCAATCGCTTCGCCTTCATTCCGCATGTTTAACTGAATGAGTCCACGAACAAAATGAGGCTGAGGATCCTCCGGATACTCAGCTTGCCAAGGCTCAAGGAGCCCGAGTGCGTCTTGAAACCGATAGGCGACCAAGTATCCGTTGACGAAAGCTTCGCAGATCTCGCGGCCATCTTCACCGGCATTGACCAGCAGATCGGGTAATTGCTGTTCGACCTCAGACAGACGCCCGATCTGGGCAAGAGCAAGTTTCTGTTCGCGGTCCAGGCGATTGGCCGGGTATCCCAGCTTTGCGGCCTTCTTCAAGTGTGCTTGCATCTGATCGATGTCACCGCCTCGTCGTGCGGTCCGTGCGAGCAAAAATTGCACCTCGGGGTTGTCCGGGGATTTTTGTTCTGCACGAGACAGAGAGACCAAGGCCGCTTCGAGATCTCGCTGCTGCAACGCTGCCTCAGCATCAGCGAGATCCTGCTGCCTGAAGGGGCTGTAAAGGTAAATAGCGCCCAGTGCCGCTAAGACGATCATAAGACCAAGAAATCGCCAAGCTTGCCAGTTCATAGATGAAGACCGCCAGTTGTCTGTTCTTAGTGTACGCTCCCGTTCAGACAATCGATCATTCGAAAAAAAGAATTGGAGTGTTGACAAAGGAGATTATTTATGTTTCCTTATAAAGTGTCATACGGTGTTGCTTAAACTATTCTACCATGTTCGAGAAGTCAATTCTTTCGTCATTCCGACATCACTTCTCGTCATCCGACAGTTCTTTCTTAAAAACCAGACATTCATCGCCGATACTCTCGGTGTTGTTACCTGTTTCCAATGCCTC
Organism: Thalassoroseus sp.; assembly: GCF_984380535.1. Taxonomy (NCBI): domain Bacteria; kingdom Pseudomonadati; phylum Planctomycetota; class Planctomycetia; order Planctomycetales; family Planctomycetaceae; genus Thalassoroseus; species Thalassoroseus sp. The sequence continues at coordinate 204,330 of NZ_CFHRBF010000012.1, read as the reverse complement.
TCTCAATTTTTCTTTTTTGGAAAGTGATCCAATGGTTTGTCGGAACAAACGACGCTTGGCATTTACGTTGATTGAACTGCTCGTTGTGATCGCGATTATTGCGATTCTGATCGCTCTGCTATTGCCGGCAGTCCAACAAGCGCGTGAAGCCGCTCGTCGAACCCAGTGCAAGAATAACCTGAAGCAGTATGGATTGGCTTTGCACAACTATCACGACACGTACGGTTCGTTTCCGATCGGTGGTTCTGGTTGGGGGGGGAACCCGTTGGTCGGATGGCAGGTTCGGATCTTGCCCTTCACCGAACAAAACAACCTGTTCGATCAGCTAGATTTCCAGGGCCTGTCAACGACAAACTGGGCCGGTGGAACAGGCGACTGTTCTCGTCAGATTCTGTCAGACGGACAAGAAGCCCGAGCGCATCAAGTTCCTTACGCCATGTGTCCTTCAGATACGTCTGAGAGTATCCGCGGTGGATGGGCTCAATCGAGCTATTGTGGTTCGCTAGGTTCGAACAGCACGCCGTCAGCCGACAGCAGCTGTAATACGTGGCAAAGCTGGGCCGATCCTGGAACATCGGGGCATGGAAACTCGACTAGCAAATCGGCGATTTCCGGAATGTTTTCCCGGATCGGACTTGTGGTCAATATGGCTAACGTCCAAGACGGAACGTCGAGTACAATCTTCGTCGGTGAGATTCTCAACCGCTGCACTGACCATGGTTCCGGCTGGTGGAACTATAACGGAGGGGGAAATGCCCACGCTTCGACCGTTGTGCCTGTGAATGACATGACAACCTGCCCGAACGAACCGAACCCCACAAATCCGTCCTGTACGGCCCAGAACAACTGGAACTACTCTTGGGGCTTCCGTTCGGAGCATGCTGGGGGAGCTCAATTCTTATTCGTCGATGGTTCGACCCACTTCATCAGTGAGAACATCGACCACGAATCCTACCAAAGACTGGGTGGACGTGCAGACGGACAAACCGTCGCGTTCCCATAGTTTGCACTTCTCGGTTCTAGCACGATCACTGACTGCTCGTTCCTTCAAGGTCCAATAGCCGCTAGCGAAGGATATTCGCCGGCGGCTGTTTCTACGGTCATTGTATTTTTGCTTGTATCAATAGTCCTTTGTGTAGCCTTCGTTCATCACAGTATTTCATCGCCGCCACATCATCGGGAGACCATGCCGGTATGTCTCGTATTCGAAGTCTGATCGTTGCCAATTCACTCCTCGCCATGCTGATTGCATTTCCTGGATGCGGGGGTCAAGACGGCCCCGAGAAGGCTCCAGTAAGTGGCGAAGTCAAGCTCCAAGGTGCCCCCCTCCCCGAAGCGGTCGTCATGATTGTTCCGTCGGACGGTCCGGTCGCTGCGGCTACAACGGATGGTGAGGGAAAATTCGACATACCTAACGGCGTGGTTGTTGGTCCCGTGAAGGTGACCGTCGAAGCTATCGTTGGTAGTGAAGAACCCGACGTGCCGCAGTATGACGAAACCGATCCCGCGTCGATGGCAAATGCGATGAAAGCGTACGAACAAAACAAAGACAAACAACAAGGTCCTAAGTCGCTAATTCCCAAAAAATACGCTGATCTCAAGCAAACTCCGCTGTCTTATGAAGTCATAAACGGCGAAGACAATCACTTCGTGATTGAAATCGAGAAGTAGATTAACTTGTCGCGAAAAACAGACCACATCGTGCCTGTGGACAATCTACCAAGCGAAAGAGACTTGCCAAAGTCGCCAGTTCGTCAGCTTGTAGCCGTCATCGGCCTCCTTGTCGTTATTGGGATCGGACTGGTTTTGGTTCTTGCCAACACAACGGCGGAACCGAGCTTCAACTTTGGGTCGCCAGATCAAGCTTTCCAAGCCGGTCTTGATGCTCTTGCGACCCGCGACGTTCCCCAGGCCAAGGCTGCGATCAATTTTCTAGAATCTCAGCCTGGCTACGATCGCCACGCCCGATTGTTGCAAGGGGCTGTCCTACTACGGAACGGACATCCTGAGTTGGCACTTCAGCATTTTGCGGCAGTTGCTCCTGAGGGTGAATTGCGTCAACCGGCATTACTCTATGCGGGCGAAGCACTCTACAAAACTGGGCAATTTCAACCAGCGGAAACGTGTTTTCAGCAACTGCGAGAACTAAAGCCCAACGAGGTTGATGCAATTCGTTGGCTCGCCGCGATTGCTTACGACTGTGGACGAATGGATAAAGCCGTCGCATTATTGAATGAATTAGTCAAGCACGTCCCGGACGATCCCTCGCCCCATCGGTTGATGGGGTTAATTCATAAAGATTTCGAGCAATACCCCATAGCTATTCAAGACTATCAACATGCGCTTGAACGCAATCCTTCTCCTCATGTCCGCCAAGAAGTCGCCGCCGAACTCGCCACATGTTTGATTGCCGAGCGAAACTATGAGGCGGCGTTGACCGTTTTAGCTGAGACCAGCTCGACACCACGGATAAAAGTCATGCAGAGCCGATGTCTATGGTCACTTGGTCAGCAAGAAGAGGCAATCGCGCAACTCAAAGGGCTGCAGAACTCGGACAATCCTGAAGTGTTGTTCTGGAGAGCCCACGTCCTAATAGAACAAGGGCGTACCGCCGAGGCCGTTCCATTGCTCAAACGAGGGCTCGATCAAGAGCCGCATGATACCACTGCTCGATACCAATTAGCACTGGCCTATCGCGCACTAGGTGACCAGGACCAAAGTCAATCCGAGATTGAAAAGTTCGAGCGTTCCAAGCAGTTGCTAGACGAACTGACGGTGCTGAGCGAGCAGGCGATGAAGGAACCATACGACTCAACCATTAGAGAGCAGATGGCGGATGTATGCGATCAACTCCAACGCCCAAAGATGGCGGCCGCGTGGCGAAAAGCTGCCAGTTCGATGAAGTAAATCGAGAACGACTGGTTGTTGCTAAACACTATTGATTCGTGAGAGACAGTCAATAACGACACGTCCGCGACCGCAGCGATTGGAGCGAAATTTCGCCGGATCTAGACGGGTTCACTTCCGGCCGGTTCGGGCGGAGGAAGGTTTGGTCGGCTTCCAACTCGGTCACTTAGCACAATCGCGATGGAGACCAAAATGGTAGCTAAGGCGAACCAAATCATGCGAATGGTCGTTTTATCAGCAATTAAGAATTCAATCTTCTCACCGGGGAGAGCAATTGAAATAATGAGTACATAGGCAATAGCAGCAGCGACTCCCCCAAGAAGCCCGCCTGCAGCTGACATGAGGACTGCTTTTCGGGTTCCAATACCAACCCCCCGCGCAAGCCCCGCTCCAAAACCGATCAATCCTAACATGATCGAATGGGCGAACATCAACCCTCCAAGATCACGCACGGATTCAACGAAATTGAGACGCACGTAACGACCGCCCCATCCACCCAATGCACCACATGACATTCCGATAACTAATCCAAGGAGCGTTATCGCGATTCCTTGCCCGAGTGTCGATCGACAGCAGCATCCGCAAGCTGTGTGTGCCAAGGCGAGTCCGCCGCCAGCGATCGCCGCGATTAATATCGTATTCCAAGTTGTAACCTGAGTCGACGCAGCTAGGTACTTCGTCAACAACTCAGAGGATATCTCAGCCGGTAGATTCTGAAATTCTTCCGGAAGTTGAAACACGGGATGCACAGTTTCGACAACAGAGAACAGAACCGCTAAGAAAACGAATGCGACTATGATCGAAAGCCAAACAGGTTTTGAGGATCTTGTGGTCATTGTTGATGTCCTGGTGGATGTAGAACACTCACCGAAGCGGCTTGCTGGATCGGTCGATCTTAGTACTTGTGATGAGAAGTTTGATGGTTTTCCTTATGCCATAAAGTCGGCTTGAAAGCTAGTAAGGAACACAAGGAAGTTGCCGGTGGCTTCTGCATGGTCGAAGCCTAAAGACAAAGGCACTTCCGCTTTTGTCGCGTCACCTGCAAGACCGTGATACGGTTTCGTCGGCGATGAGGCAGGCTCAATCCCCCAGTTATGTTTGGCCGTGAAACACTCCACGCGTGAAATAGGGTGGGAAACCGTTGACAAAACGTCTCGCTCGTGTGTACACCATCTACAGGTGAATTGATCTCTCCCGATTTCCCAGGAGTCCAATTTCAGGTTGTCGCGGTGCGGAATCGACGAATTTCGTGTGCATGGCTGCGAACTCACTTCTGGCCCGCTCCTCTTTTATTGTCTGTCTTGAAGACTGCTGTGTCTGGCTTTGTCCATAGTTGGTTCATCGCGATGGAGATCTGCGAACTGTAGTATCGTGTGGAGTCTTCAATGATGTTTTCTAAGGTCGTAAGATCGCGCCAATTGATTTTTCTGGCTTCCGTTGATTATCCACTGAGAAAACCGGCACGTATTTCACTTGCATCATTTGGCGGTTAAGAATTTGTAGTATGGGTTAGCCGATCACACGACGGTGGTTTTCTACAACGACTCAGTCGGTATTTTCGGTCCGCGGCAATTCTCGCATACGGAGTAGAGAGCAGTAAAAAACGCAACCCATTCTGCTTTGTCTTTGATGGTGACGGTCAGCGTAGGAGCTGTCGACATGCTCCATCTTGCATACGGCAAACCTAGGAATCGGAGCGGAGCATGAACAGCAACAAGCCTCTATCTCGGTACGTCTTAGGCGGACCGCTGTTGCAGGCTTTGGGGCATCGCCTGCGAGACATTCGAAAATCCCGTTGCCCAACCATAGGCACGGGAAATACTCGAATTCGTATCCGCTTTCGTGGTTTCACTTTGATCGAGTTGCTAGTGGTAATTGCTATCATTGGCGTCCTCATCGCACTCCTGTTGCCGGCTGTTCAAAGTGCTCGTGAGGCCGCACGTCGAGCCCAATGTCGAAGCCACCTGCGACAGTTTGGCCTCGCCTTGCAGAACTATCATGATCCTCACGGAAGTTTCCCACCAGCCGTCGTAGCTAGTAGTGATAGCACGCGGATCTACGCGACTGGTCACGCTATGTTGTTGCCATACTTTGAACAGGGGAACCTGGCCGACAAGTACGATCCTACACGTGAAGTCTTTTTTCAGGACCCGAGCGTCCTCGCGACACCCGTGCCGATCTTCAACTGCCCCTCGAACTCGAAGGAAGCGACCGTCACGTTCGCAATTCTTGGTTCGTTCGGTGTGCCCCAAACTTATGCAAGTACTGACTACATCTACTGCAAGGGAGCGAATGACTCTTTCTGTCATTCACCCGCTTTCATTACTCGTCCTGAGGCGGGGGTCTTTTATTCCAACTCAGTCGTTCGTCTTGAACATATCACGGACGGTACAAGCAATACAATCTGTATGGGCGAGGGAGCCGGCGGTTCGCAGTGGCTACTTTGTCGGGGAGTGGGGTGTAACACTGCTTTCTCCGGCGGACTAGGAGTCCAAGCAGCGACTGGGGCTTGGCCACTAGGTGCTGTAGGGTCAGACGGGTTCTCTAGCCTAGGTTTCTTGACGGGCGGGTTGTGGGGGAGCACGATCGAACCTCCGAACAAGCGACCGGTGACAGATAGTTGGATCGATATTCCTGCGATGAATGACTGTCGCCCCAGTCATCAGGGAGGCACGCACAGCACAGCCAATTTTCGGAGCGACCATCCCGGCGGAGTGAACTTCCTATGGGCGGATGGTTCCGTGCGTTTTCTATCGGAAAACGTCGATCTGGCAACCTACCGGCATCTTTCGACCAAAGCAGAAGGAATCGCTGCAGAACTTCCCTGACCAATACGCCGGTCGTCTATAGGGGCAGTGAATTGCTGAAACGCAAACACAAAAAGGGTCGATGGTGCTATCGGTCGGAGCAACTTATTTCTAGGACCATTGATTCAGTTCGTTCTCCAAAGTTTGACAAAGCTTTGATCGCACCACTAACTCCATCTGATATCAATGACGAGGATCTGTGCGATTTCGTAGTTGCAGGCGGTTTTTTTAAGCGATTAGATCATGGTACGTCTTGGCATAAGTTGTTGGATGCACCAACCAAGTTTTATCGCTCGTGACACCGTGATGCCGTTTAGTCGAGGTATACGAATTCGTTTGAGTTCAAAATGGCCATACAGACACTGAGTATGTTCTCGCGAAGCCGCGTTTGGTCTTGTTCTAGGAATTCTTGGATGTGCTTGTGTTCGCTGGTTCGGGCTGTTCTTGCCAGGGTGATTCGAAAAAGTTCGTCGATCAACGCCTGGTGCCCGGTTGGTGAGTTCTCGAAGCCTTGGGCTAGAAGTCGATCACGTAAACCCGATGCGGCTTGCAACGTCAGTTCGCTATTGAGCATTTGCAGCGATTGGGTAGCTGTTGTGGAGCGGTTGCGACGTGCACATGATGCGCCCGCATCCGGTCGGTCGAAGACGTCGAAGATCGGATAACGGAGATTTCGCCGCGCGAACACATAGATGCTGCGTCGATAATGATTGCGGGCGTCGCTGTCTGTCTTCCACTGTCCGTTGAGAAGCGTTTTTACCAATTCCTGAGGCAAGGGGGGCATGACACTTGGGCCGCCGTACTCGCGGTTCAACTGCCCACTCACTGATAGTAGTGCATCTCGAATTATCTCGCCTTCCAGGCGAACACGGGGAAAGCGACTATAAAATTGATTACTAGGATCCGCTTCTAATGCCGATTCGAATGCGACTTGTTCGGTCGGGTCAGCGGAACGAAGATAGCTTGCTTGCTGGAATGTCGCCGAAGATAGAATCAAGCGGTGTAGATGTTTTAAACTCCAACCATTGTCGCGTAACTCCGAAGCTAACCAATCTAACAACTGCGGATGTGACGGCCCGACGGCGACGACACCGAAATCACTGGGATTTTCACAGAGGCTCATGCCGAAGTGGTGCTGCCAAACACGGTTGGCGATAACACGGGCAGTGAGCGGGTTTTCTTCCTGAAAAAGCCATTCGGCAAATTCCTGTCTTGGATGCTTAGTATCAAAGTCCTGATGCGTTGATTCCGTGCATGCGATTCGTGGCGGTTTGGGTTGAACTCGTGGCCCTTGGTTCGACAATTCGCCGCGACGGTAGAGATAGGGAGAAACGGATTGTTGTTGCGTCGCCAATTGCAAAACCGGTCGATCGCGTTTCATCTCGGGAATCGCGGACTCGAAAATCCCACGCAAGCGGTAGAAGTCGGCTTGGCTGATAGGGTCGTACTTGTGGTCATGGCATTGAGCACAGTGCATCTGCAAACCGAGCAAAGATGCCCCGATGGTTGAGGCAATCTCGTTGAGTTTGTCATGTCGACGCAAATCTTGCTCGTTAATATCAGGCATGTCCGGGCCGGCGAGACAAAACATCGTGGCGATGGCATCGTCCTTGTTGCCGGTTTGATCGCCCGTTAATTGCAGTTTGATGAAGCGGTCGTAGGGCATGTCTTGGTTGAACGCATCAATGACCCATTGCCGATATTTCCATGCACCGCTACGGACTTTGTCGTGCTCGAAACCATCGGTCTCGGCGAAGCGGGCCAAATCCAACCAATGCTGTGCCCACCGTTCGCCGTATGCAGGGGAACTCAAGAAGCGTTCGATGAGCCGTTGGTATGCGTCGGGGCGGTCATCGTTCTGAAATTCCGTCAGTTCCTGTGGCGACGGTGGCAATCCGAGAAGATCGAACTTGACGCGTCGGAGCAGCGTGGCCCGGGATGCTCGTGGCATTGACGCGAGATTGTTCTCTTCGAGTTGCTTTTGAATGAAGATGTCAATCGGATTCTGAACGCGAGATAAATCATTCAGTGCCGGCAAATCAGGACGTGTGATGGGTTGGAACGACCAGTGATCGCGATCCACATCGTCGATGGCCGGTTCTGAGATTTCCGCATCCGATTCTGTTTTGCGCTCTTCAGCTTCAGAGAAACCGGACCAGTTGAGAAGCATCGCGAGCGGGAATACCAGTTGAGTGAAACGCGTCATGCGAGGATCTCCCGGACAATCTCCACGTCGTCGGTGGGGCCGATGAGCCGTTCATCGAGGCCGTTGTGGTAGTAGGACAGTGCTTCCGGATCGACTCCAAGAATGTGCAATAGCGTGGCATGCAGGTTGCGAATGTGGACGGGGTTTCCCGCCGCACGCAAACCGACGGGATCGGTCGCACCATGCACCATGCCACCTTTGACGGCACCACCGGCGAGCCATATGCTGTACCCCCACGGATTATGATCCCGACCCGTGCCGGATTCGCTCATCGGCATGCGACCAAATTCGCCGCCCCACACGACGAGCGTATCATCCCAGAGCCCACGCTGTTTGAGGTCGTTCAACAAGGCCGCTACGGGTTGATCAGTCGCCAAACAATGGCTGGTATGGTTGGACTTCACATCTTTGTGAGCATCCCATCCGTTGGTGTCGCCCGAGTAAACTTGCACAAATCGCACTCCGCGTTCGACCATGCGTCTCGCGAGTAGACAGCGTTGGCCGAAGTCTTGGGTCTCTTTTCTATCGAGACCGTATTGCTGCTGCGTGGCTTTGGTTTCCTGATTAATATCGACTAACTCCGGTGCAGCCGACTGCATGCGAAACGCAAGTTCGTAGGCTTGAATACGAGCGTTTAATTCGTCGTCACCGTTTCGCATCGCGAGGTGTTCGCGGTTCAAAAATCCGGTGAGTTCGAGTGTGTCACGTTGTTGAGTTTGCGAGAATCCTTTCGGGGGTTTGAGGTGCAAAATGGGTTCCGCACCTGCCCGCATTGTGACTCCTTGGTAAGTGGCGGGTAGAAACCCGTTCCCCCAGGCTGGTGGACCGCCTTTGAGTCCACCTTTCGGGTCCGGTAGCACGACGAATGCGGGGAGGTTTTCGTTATCAGAACCCAGGCCATATGCCACCCAACTGCCGACACTGGGTCGCCCCATCAAGATACTGCCGGTATTCATCTGATAGACGGACTGCGGATGATTGACGCTGTCGCCATGCATGCTCCGAATGACGCATAAATCGTCCGCATGTTTCGCGATCTCTGGTAGGAAGTCGCTGATTTCAATCCCGGAATCGCCTCGCGGTTGGAATGGCCGAATTGGTCCTAATAGCGGATTGCTGGCAACTTTGCGACGGGTGCGAATCATCCCGAAACTTTCCGGGATCGGCTGCCCGGCTAAGCGTTTGAGTTCGGGTTTTGGATCGAACAAGTCGACATGGCTCGGCCCACCATGCATGAACAACCAAATGATCCGTTTAGCCTTCGCCCGTGCGGGATCGAACCAGGAGCGATTCTGCGTTTCCGCGTATGCTGCTGACGAGAAACCCGTCGGTTGCATCGCGGACAGGGCGATTGCCCCGAATCCCGCCCCGGCGGTGGCGAGAAAACGACGTCGATCAAACGGAGATGGGTTGTTGAACATGGTTCATCCCGAGTGACGAGGGAGCGAATGATGCGAAAAGTGCCAGCGGCGTCACATAGTCAGTCTTGGTAGTCCTGTCCGTTATGGCTGTGCATGACCGACTCCTGCCAGTCAGCTAAGTCGGCTTTCATCGAACGGACATTGTCGGCATGATCTTCGAGGATGTTCTCGGTTTCCTTCGGATCGGATTTGAGGTTGTACAATTCATACCGGATTTGACCGCCTTTGACCGGAATTCGATGCAGCTTGAAATCGTCTTTAATCCAGGCAGCGTGTCCGGGGAACTCGCCGGAGGTTTCGATCGGCACAATTTCCCCAGCATCGGCATCGAGCATTTCTGGGTTATCGAATGCGGTCCCGGCTTGAAGTTCCTTGCGATATTGCTGCAACATTTCGTGACTCTTACGACCACGCCCGCCGACCGGATATTGCCAGAAGCCCACGCCGGGACGTTGTTGTTTCGATCCCGTGATCGTTGGTTTCAGACTCACACCATCGAGCACCGGGATCTGTTTTCCGAGTTCACCGAGATCGGCATCGACAAGACTGATTAGCGTCGGAAAGATATCCACGGTGTTGGCCCGAATCGACGTTCGCTGTGGCGACTTGACGACGGCCGGCCATTCGATGATGGCGGGCACTTTCAAACCGCCCTCCCAGAGGCTGCCTTTTTGCCCACGCAGTCCGCCAGTGGAACCGGGTCTGCGGGCACCGTTGTCGCTGGTGTACCACAGCAGCGTATTGTCGGCGATGTTCATTTCACGCAACTGTTTACGGAGATGCCCCATGGATTGGTCGATGCCGGTGATCTCGCCGTAATAATTTTGCAGGCTGGGTTTTTGTTCCGGGTACAGTTTCTTGAGATGATCTTGAGCGACATGCGGCGTGTGAGGGTTGCCAAACCAAATGACCGCTAGGAACGGTTGTTTGCGGTCGGCGGCTGATTTCATGAAATCGAGTGCAAGGTCCACCGTGACCATCGAACTTTCGCCATCGGTTTCGATGACTTCGCCGTTCTGGCTGAGTAGCGGACTGTTCTCGTAGAAGTTCGGACTGGAAGCCCATACGTCGAACCCGCTGTTACCAGGATTGACCGGGCTGTTCTTGCGGACCGAACCCAAATGCCATTTCCCGAAGTGACCGGTCGTATAACCGGCCTTTTGCAACGCTTCGGCAATGGTGATTTCCTGTGGACGGAGGGTATGTCCCCAACTGAAGCAACCGAAACGATTGGGATGCCGACCGGTCAGAACGCTCCCGCGCGTCGGTGAACAAACCGGACATGCTGCATAGAAGTTGTCGAACCGCAAACCGGTGCGTGCCATCTCGTCGAGGACGGGCGTTTGCAGCACGGGATGCCCGTTATACGCGACATCGCCCCAGCCCTGGTCATCCGCCATACACAGGATGAAATTCGGGTGAGAAGCGTTTTCGTCCGCTGCGATAACCGGCGTCGCAATGTTGAGGCAGAACGCCATGACCACGAGAGCGAAGGACCAACCAAATCCAGGAAGCATAACCAATTGTTCTCCGTTACTCGAACGATGTATGTGCATTTGATGATGGATTAGTCTACCCTGGGTCGAGGGATGGATACCAGTCCACACGGAATCACAATGCGTATGGACGACTCGAAGTCACGCGGAAATCCTCGATACGGTTGATGAAGTGCGGCGATGCTGCGACAACATAAATTCCACAGACCCTTCAGCTCGGTTGTGGTTTCAATTCTCTCCGTCATTCTTCGATGAAAGCGTTCTACTCAATGAAGACATTTTCGTGTTGGGCAATTTTGCTGTGTCTGCTGACGACTGTTTGTGTCGCGGCTGAACCGGATGATCGGCTCGTGTTGGTTGGGGCGTCTTACCAGAAGAACGTGCTTGCCATCTGCGATGCCACCGGCAAGGTGTTGTGGAAACACGAAACCGCCGGACCGAAACGCGGGCACGCCGGCCATCACGATGTGCATTTGCTTCCGAATGGAACCATCCTGTTCCACGATTCCTGGACCAAACTCAAAGAGATCACGCTCGATAAGAAAATCGTCTGGGAATACGACAGCGCTCAACAGAATGGCAACGAAGATCGTCGGGTTGATGTCCACGCGTTCGATCGTTTGCCGAATGGGGAAACGGTGATTGTCGAAAGCGGAGTGGGACGCATCATTCACGTCGATCGCGGTGGAAAGTTGGTCAAGGAAATCCCTCTCGGCGATGGCGGACGCAAGCATACGCGGCTTACACGGGTTCTGGAAAACGGCCATTACCTCGTCTGTGCGGAAGATCCTGGCGTAGTCACGGAATACGACGGGAAAGGGAACATCGTGTGGGAGTACGAGATCGGCACGCGGGTTTTCGGTGCGATCCGGCTGGCCAATGGCAATACAATGATCTGCTCCGGCAATGGCAATAGTGTGGTTGAAGTGACACCGGAAAAAGAAGTTGTTTGGGAGGTCTCGAAAACGGTTCCCAAAACCGACATCACGCTCGGTTGGATGACGTGTCTTCAGGAACTTCCCAACGGCAACATCGTTGTCGGCAACTGCCATGCTGGTGAGAACAATCCCCAGATTTTCGAGATCACGAAAGACAAGCAAGTCGTGTGGGAATTTGATGAGTGGGATCTCGTCGGCAATGGATTAGCGTGTTGGCAGATTCTCGATGAGAAGCAATCCGCTCTCGTTCGTGAAAAGTTGGCTTCGCTCAAGCGCTGAGAATCGATGAAACCCATGTCAATACTCCGCCAGCAATTCGTAGTCTTCACTGTCGCGGTCTTGCCGACATCCACAGCGTGGTCGGCGGAAGTCGATTTCGTGAAAGACGTCCGTCCGATCTTCGAAAAACATTGCTACGCCTGTCACGCGGGCGATGAGCAAAAAAGTGGTTTTCGGTTGGACGTCAAATCCGCCGCCTTCGCCGGGGGCGACCTGTATGAAAGCCCGATCGTTCCCGGTGACGCGAATGCGAGTTTTCTGATTCAGTTTACCCGCAACAAAGACGGTGAACTCGTGATGCCACCGGAGGGTGACGGGTTGACTGTCGATGAAGTGGCAACGCTCACGAAATGGATCAACAACGGTGGGAATTGGCCGGATGGTGTGGACTTGGCTACGCTGGTCGACAAACGCGATCACTGGTCGTTCAAACCGATCACCGACCCCGTTCCGCCGCCCGTGCAAGCCGACGATTGGCCGCGCGATGAAATCGACCGCTTCATCCTTGCGAAACTCGAACAGGCTGAACTCACACCCTCGCTTCCGGCCACACGAGCAGAATGGTTGCGACGGGTCACGTACGACTTAACCGGTCTGCCACCAACCCCGGCCGAACTGAAAAACTTTCTCGACGACAACCAACCGAATGCATTTGAAAAGGTGACCGATCGATTGTTGGCATCGCCGAAATATGGCGAGCGATGGGCTCAGCATTGGTTGGATGTTGTACGCTACGCCGACACGCATGGGTTTGAGGTCAACACAGAGCGACCGAACGCTTGGCCGTATCGGGATTATGTCATCGACGCCTTCAACCGGGACACGCCCTACGATCAATTCGTGAAAGAACAACTCGCGGGCGATCAACTCGGACAAGATGCCGCGACCGGATTTCTGGTGACGGCATCGGTCTTATTACCGGGGCAGATTGGGAAAGACGAAGAGTCCAAACGGCTTGCCCGGCAAGATTCGCTTGATGAAATTGTGACCAATATCGGACAAACGTTTCTCGGGATGAGCATCGGCTGTGCTCGTTGTCACGATCACAAGTTCGACCCCATTTCGCAGAAGGAATACTACGCGATGCAGGCGTTCGTCGCCGGTGTCGAATACCTCGATCGTGATGCCAACACACCGCAGGCGAACGCCGCACGAGAGCAAATCGCTCAATGCGAAAAGCGGATCGCAACCATCGATACTGCGTTGCGAAACTTCGTTCCCGTGGCCAATGTGCAAGCCGATTCGCCGACACGATCACCCGTGAACGCCGAGTTGAACATCGATCGCTTTCCGCCGGTGATCACGCAACGCATGCGGTTTTCGATCCAATCGACGAACAACCTTGAGCCATGTATCGATGAATTCGAAATCATCAGCACCAGTGGTGAAAACGTGGCGTTGGCGAGTCTCGGAGCAACGGTGCTAGCGTCCGGTAGCAAGATTTCGCCGAACCGTCATCAACTCGAATTTGTGAATGACGGCCAATATGGAAATTCCCGAAGTTGGGTGTCGAACGAAGTCGGTCAGGGCTGGTTGGAGTTCACGCTTCCCGAACCGGTCGAGATTGAACGGGTCCAATGGGGACGTGATCGCAACAAACAATTCAAAGATCGCTTGCCGACGGCTTACGAGATTTCCGTGGCAACAGCCGCTGACGAATGGCAACTCGTCGCCAGTTCCCAAGACCGCCGGGCCTACAATCCGCAAGACAACGGTTGGAAGTTCAGTCCCGAATCGCTCAACAAGGAACAGAAAAAACAATCCAGCCGATTACTCCAAGAGAAGAAAAATCTCGACGCGGACATTCGGCGGTTGTCCCAGCGGCTTAAGATCTTCGCCGGCCGATTTCGCGAGCCTGACGAGATTCATGTGCTCCGCCGAGGCGATCCCGAGCAACCGTTGGAGTTGGTGTCCGCGAACATCCCGGACGTCTTCGGCTCGATCTCACCGACTCGTCAAGATACGGAATCGAACCGTCGAAGCGAGTTGGCGGCATGGATCGTCGACCCGAACAATCCGCTTACGACGCGGGTCATGGTCAACCGCATTTGGCAATCCCATTTCGGCGTGGGTCTGGTCGATACGCCGAACGACTTCGGTCGCATCGGAACCACTCCTTCGCATCCCGAATTGCTGGACTATCTTGCCCGTGAATTCATGCGGTCGGGCTGGTCGATGAAAGCATTGCACCGTCGCATTGTGCTATCGGCAACCTATCGGCAGTCAAGTTTGTCCCACTCCGGTGGAACCGAACGAGACGCCGACGTGCGGTTGTTGTGGCGGTATCCGACGCGACGACTCGATGGTGAATCGATCCGCGATTCCATTCTGCAAATTAGCGGAGAGTTGAATCCAAAATCCGGCGGTCCGGGGTTTGATCTGTTTGACAAACGTGGGGGGCTCACCGGTTTTAAGCCGATTGAAGTTTTCCCGCGGAACGGTTTACGGCGGATGATTTACGCGCACCGGGTTCGCCGAGAACGCGATCGTGTGTTCGGCGCGTTCGATTGCCCCGACGGTGGTCAAAGTGCGCCGCGACGTCGAAACTCGACCACGCCGATTCAGGCGTTGAACCTGCTCAACAGTCGCTTCGTGATCGACCAATCGGCCGCGTTCGCAAAACGTGTGGCAACCGAACACCCCGTAGACGTCGACGAGCAAATCCGAGCCGCGTTCGTGTTGGCCCTCAGTCGCGAACCGAGTGCCAGCGAGACTCGCGAATTACGTGAAGTTGTCGAGAAACACGGTTTGCAACCGCTGTGTCGCGCGTTGTTCAACTCCAACGAATTCTTGTTCATCCCGTGAGGCAGTCGTGTCAAAAGTTGGGAAACACATTCACCCGTTATCCGGTCAGGCTTTCTTGGATCGACGGGGATTCCTCGGAAACGCCGCGACGGGGTTGGGTTCCATTGCCTTGGCCAATTTACTCAGTGGTGACGGCTTGTTGGCAGCGGAATCGTTAAAGATCAATCCCGACAAACCGTACGATTCCCGGGTGTCGCACTTCTCTCCGCGAGCGAAGAACGTCATCGTGATTTTCTGTGCCGGGGCGGTGAGTCAGCTGGAAACTTGGGACTACAAACCCGAGCTGATCAAGCAGGATGGCAAACCACTTGCAGGCGGTCCGGCGGTCACGTTTCAAGGACCGGCCGGTAATCTCGCGAGACCCCAGTACAAATTCCGGCCGCGTGGCGAAACGGGGATGATGGTCTCGGAGATGATTCCGCATCTCGCTGAACTCACCGACGACATTGCGTTCGTGCATTCGCTCACCAGCAAGAGCAACACTCACGGACCGGCGGAGAATTTTCTGTCGACCGGTTTTGTGCTCGACGGATTTCCCAGTCTCGGGTCGTGGGTGACTTACGCCCTCGGAAGTGAGAACCAAAACCTGCCTGCGTATGTGGCGATTCCCGATCCTCGCGGTGTGCCTCAGAGCGGTTCGAACAATTGGGGGCCTGGATTTCTACCCGCTGCCTTCCAAGGCACGACGATGTCGTCCAAGGAACCGATTCGCCATCTCACCCCACCCGGCATCGCGCAACAAGCCGACGATGTCACCCGTACGATTTTGAACCAGATGAATCGTCGGCACCTCGAAACCCACGCGTCCGACAGCAAACTGTCCGCCCGGATTGCGAGTTACGAGTTAGCCGCCCGGATGCAACTCAGCGTGCCGGAAGTGACGGATTTGTCCTCGGAACCCGCTCACATTCTGAAACTCTATGGAGCCGACGACACGCAGAACGAAACCAAAGCCGCCTTCGCACGGAACTGCATTTTGGCGCGGCGATTGATCGAAAAAGGCGTGCGGTTCGTGCAACTCTTCAATGGTGCGTATGCCAGCGGTGGCCGACTAAATTGGGACGGACACAGCAAACTCAAAGAGCAATACGATGTCCACGCGGCTGTGCTCGATCAACCAGCCGCCGGTTTGATTCGTGATCTGAAGCAACGCGGTTTGCTGGAAGACACCCTCGTCGTGTGGTGCACTGAATTCGGTCGGATGCCAATGTTCCAAAAGGGAGCCCAAGGCCGCGATCACAACCCGGATGGATTCACCTGCTGGCTCACGGGAGCGGGCGTCAAACCCGGTGTACGACACGGACGCACCGACGATCTCGGTCGCAAAGCGGTGGAAAATGTTCGTCCGCTTTATGATTTCAACGCCACGATTCTGCACTTGCTCGGCCTGGATCATGAGCGACTCACGTTCCAATACAACGGGATCGAGCGACGTCTCACAAACGTCGAAGGCGACGTGATTCACGATATCCTTGCATGAGGTCGCAAAGCCGTCTCTCCGTCCGTAGAAGTTTTTTCGGCGACTGACTATTGCATCGGTGTCGATTGATCGGTTAATGTGAATACACTTGCAGTCAAGTCCCGAGATTTTCGCTGTAACCGCGGGTCTTATTCTGCAGAGATCGACCGCGATTGACAAAGTGCCCGCCGAAAGTTCCCTCCATTGATCCATCAAGGATCGCGAAACACGATTGGCCCAATCATGGACCGAAAATGGTTGGCTAGAATCCAACATCGTTGGTTATTTGCGACGATCGCTCTGCTGCCGTTGTCTGGGCAAACCGCATTCGCGGAGCAGCCTCAGATCAGTTTCGTCAACGATGTGATGCCGATCTTCACAAAGTTCGGTTGCAATACCGGCGTTTGTCATGCGAAAGCTGGTGGCGGGCAAAACGGGTTTCAACTGTCGCTGTTGGGGTTCGAGCCGTCCGAAGATTACGACAGCCTCGTGCGGGAAGCGCGGGGCCGACGATTGTTCCCGGCCGATCCCGCGCAAAGTTTGATTTTGCAGAAAGCCATCGGTCGTGTGCCTCATGGTGGTGGTGTCCGGCTGAAAGTTGGCTCGCCCGGTTACGACCGCTTGATCGGTTGGATCGAAGACGGCATGCCCTTCGGTAACCCGAACGAAGCCGTGCTGGAATCCGTCTCTGTAGAACCGAAACGCGGCGTCATCGAACGCGGCCAAAGTGTGCAACTGAAGGCACTCGCGAAATACTCTGACGGCACCACACGGGATGTGACCGATTGGGCTTTGTTCGAATCGAATTCCGATGCGTTGGCAGAGGTGTCCGGCGAAGGACGTGTGCAAGTTCATGATCTGCCCGGCAAAGTTGCAGTCATGGTGCGGTACCAGGGCCAAGTCGCCGTGTTTACTGCTGCGATTCCGCTGGGGGCACCGGTTCCTGAGGAAAGTTTCCCACCGGCGAAAAACTTCGTCGATGAACTGGTCTTCGCAAACCTGAAACAAATCGGAATCCCGCCATCGCCCGTTTGCGACGATGCCACATTTCTCCGACGTGTCTCGTTAGACATCGCCGGTCGTCTCCCCACAGCCGAGGAAACCGATTCCTTTCTCGCGAGCGAAGACGAACACAAACGTGAGCAAGTCATCGAACGGCTGTTGAAAAGTCCCGGTTATGCCGACTACTTCGCCAATAAATGGACGGCTCTCCTGAAGAACCGTCGGGACGATGCCAGCGATATCACATCGAACTTCGCGTTCCATGCCTGGATTCGCGATAGTCTGCTGGCGAATGTTTCCTATGACCAGATCGTACGGGAACTGCTTGCAGCGACTGGCACCGTTATCGCCAATCCGCCAGTGGCCTGGTACAAACGCGTTAAAGATCCGAAGCAACAGTTGGAAGACGTCTCGCAGTTGTTTCTCGGTGTGCGGCTGCAATGTGCTCAGTGTCATCATCATCCGTTCGAACGCTGGAGCCAGGACGATTACTACAGTTTGCAGGCATTCTTCAGCCAGGTTGGCCGAAAGCCAACAGCGATTCGCGGGGAAGATCTGATCTTCCACCAACGTGGCACCGCAACGGCGAAGAATGTGAAGTCTGGCGTTATGCTCCCGCCGATGGCGTTGGGCGATGACGTCGGCACGATTCCACCCGATGAAGACCCCCGACTACGTCTCGCCGATTGGATGAGCGAACCGGAGAATCCGTTCTTCGCGAAAGCTTTGGTCAATCGGTATTGGAAGCACTTTTTCACCCGGGGATTGATCGAACCCGAAGACGACATCCGCGACACCAACCCACCAACGAATCCCGAACTGCTCGCCGCTTTGGAGCGACATTTCATCGAAAGCGGTTTTGATTTGAAGGAGTTGGTGCGTGTGATTACACAATCGAAAGCCTATCAACTCACCGCATCGCCAAATGAGTACAACTTGGTTGATCGGCAAAACTACTCGCGATTTTATCCGCGTCGATTGGAAGCCGAGGTGCTGTTGGATTCCATCAACGACCTGACCGGTGCCACCACTTCCTTTGCGAATTTGCCACCGGGAACTCGAGCCGTCGCTCTGCCCGATAACAGCTACAACAAAGCGTCGAAGTTTCTGGAGGTCTTCGGGCGACCGGAAAACCTCAGCGTCTGTGAATGCGAACGCGTGCAGTCATCGAGTTTGGCCCAGAGTTTGCACCTGCTCAACTCCTCGGAAATCAAGTCGAAACTCACGATTGCACAAGGCCGAGCCGCGGAGTTGGTGAAGTCCGAGATCACCGACGAAGAACGAGTTCGGCGGTTGTATTTGCTGGCGTTCTCACGTCAGCCGAATACCGACGAACTCGAAACCGCCACTGCATACCTCCGCGAGCCGTTAATCGATGCCAAAGGTCAACCGCTCAGTGAGGCGGCAGCGTTTCGACAAAACATGCAGGATTTGATCTGGGCATTGATGAACACCAAAGAATTTTTATTCAACCACTAATCGGGCGTGATGCCGTCATTTTGCTCCGATTTCTCTGAGGAAATCATGAAGAGTACTCGCAACACTGTTCCATCCATCGCTCATCGGTCAATGCATCGAATGTGTCATGTGACGCTCGGTTGTCTTTTGGGACTGAGTTTGTCGACGACGGTTTGGGCACAAGCGGTTTGTTTGCCGGCCCCACGATTGTTGACGACAAAGCCGATGGGCGGCCAAGTCGGGACGGCGGTCGACGTGACGATCACTGGTGATCATATCGACGATGCCGACGTGCTGACGTTCTCTCATCCCGGCATCGCCGCTGAACCAAAACGCGATGCGAACGGCCAACCGATTGCGAATCAATTCACCGTCACCATTGCCGCCGACTGCCCACTGGGAATTCATGAAGCCCGTGTGATGACGCGATTGGGTGTTTCGTCCTCGCGGGTTTTTAATGTCGGCAAACTTCCGGAAGTCACGCAGTCGAAGGCCAACACATCGCTTGAAACTGCAATGCCGTTGGAGATCAACTCGACCTGCAATGCTGCAATGTCTCCGAGAGCGGTCGATTTCTACACGGTCGCGATGCAACAAGGGCAACGCATGGTCGTCGACTGTGCCGCTCAGGGCATTGATTCGAAACTCAACCCAGTGGTCATCATCGCCGATGCGGACGGGAACGACTTAGTCGTCGAACGGCGTGGTGGAGCCATCGATTTCACAGCTCCCGAAACCGCACAGTACGTCATTAAAGTTCACGACCTGACCTTCAACGGCGGGCCTTACTATTTCTATCGCCTGGTCTTACAGGAGGCCGGTGCGGGTGAGGTCATTGCGCGTCTTCCATCCACGCACTCTGTGAGTTCGTGTTCATGGCCACCAGCGGGTTTGGCGGAAGTTGCCGCCACTTTGGAAGCTGAACCGAACAACGAACGGACAGTCGCCCAAGCCGTCACGTTGCCCTGCGATATCTCCGGGAGTTTCTACCCGGCCGCCGATGTGGACACCTTCGAATTCACCGCCAAGAAGGGGGATGTTTGGTGGGTGGAAGTGGCGTCGGAACGGTTGGGGCGTCCGACCGATCCTTCGATCATCGTGCAACACGTCGGTGAAGCCGACGGACAAGAAAAATTGACCGATGTGGTCGAACTATCCGACATTGCCAGCCCAGTCAAAGTTTCCAGCAACGGTTACTCATACGATGGCCCACCCTACAACGCCGGTTCAACCGATATCCTGGGCAAACTGGAAATCAAGCAAGATGGCGTGCATCGGCTGCAACTGTCCGACTTGTTCGGCGGGACTCGAAGTGACCGTCGAAATGTGTATCGGCTCATCATTCGCAAAGCCGCTCCCGATTTCGCGTTGGCCGGTTGGGCACTCCACATGAATCTCCGCAATGGCGACCGCAACGCGTTGTCCAAGCCGATGGCTCTGCGTGGGGGCGCGACAATGCCGATCGAAGTGGTGGTCATTCGTCGCGACGGATTTGATGGAGAGATCGAACTTAAAATGGGGAATCTTCCCGAAGGCGTCACCGCGACGGGTCTGAAAATTCCGGCGGGCAAAACACGAGGAATCATGCTTGTCACCGCTGACGAAAATGCCCCACGCGGGTTGTCGCGGGCCACGTTCTTTGGCGAGAGCACCATCGATGGCGAAACCATTCGCCGCCCTGTGCGATTGGCATCGATGGCGTGGCCGGTGGCGAATGCGTGGGCCGAAATTCCCAGCCCGCGTCTGGTCGCTGATGTCCCTGTGTCCGTCAGCGATTCCGAGCAAGCTCCCGTCACCATCGCTCCGGCGAATTCTGAACCGTACATCGTGACGGCGGGTGAGACACTGACCATCCCGCTCACACAAATCCGTCGCTGTGATTTTTCGGGAACGAAACTCAGTGTGAAAACTTTCGGCACGGGTTTCGAAAGTAATCCCGCATTCGATCTCGCATTGGACTCTGACTCGTCCGAAGCCGTGTTGGACTTAGCAAAGCTGAAAACTCCGCCGGGCGACTACACGATCGCGTTCTGTGGCAGCGCGGTCGCCAAGTACTGCGATAATTTGCCAGCCGTCGACGCCGCGAAAATCGCACTGCAGTTGGCTGAGGAGGAAGCGAAAACCGCTGCCGCTGAAGCCGCTCGACTGGCCGAAGCGGTCAAAACTGCCACTGATGACCAGAAAACCGAATTGACGAGAACCGCCGAAGCAGCCGCGACCCGTCAAAAGACGGCCGAGCAAGCCGTCGCTGCAACTAAGAAACAGTTACAGCAAGCGACGAACAACGCCAAACCCAAAGACATTGTCGACATCGTCGTCTCCCACCCGATCACCATTCGCGTCCAACCCGCGGAGAAGAAATGAGCAGTCATCCCTTTCAAGCGTCGCACTCGCCGTACTGCCCTGGTCCGCAAAGTCGACGCGGTTTCCTGAAAATGGGCTTGGCCGGTTTCGCCAGTTTGAGTTTGCCGGGCGTCTTGCGATTGCGGGCAGAGACACCAGTCTCAACGGATCGCAAACGAAACGCAGTCATTATGGTCTGGAAACCGGGTGGATGTTCGCACATCGACACCTACGATCCCAAACCGAATGCCGAATCCGAGTACCGCGGGCCGTTTGGCACGATTCCAACCGCCGTGCCCGGTATGCATTTCACCGAGTTGCTGCCGATGCAGGCGAAAATCGCCGACAAGTTCACCGTGCTGCGATCCATGCGGCAGGGTGCGGGCGGGCACCCGGCGGGATCGATGCAAATGCTCTCTGGCGATGCCGACACCCGTGACAAACCGAAACCGAAATATCCCGATTGGATGTCGATCGCAAATTACCTGCGGTCCAAAGAGGGTTCCCGCGAAAACCCGTTGCCTCGGTATGTGGGTGTAAATCCGCCGACGACCTACAACGGCCCCGCGTATCTGGGAGACACTTATTCGCCGTTCTCCGTCACCGGCGACCCGAGTCAACCGAACTTCGAAGTTCCGAACATTGGCCTTTCGGATGCGTCCGAAGTTCGACACCTCAGTCGGCGTTCTTCGCTTCGGGAAAACCTTGATTCATTGGAACGCTCGTTCGATCAGGTCGGTGAACTGCAAGCCCTCGATGAGTTCGAGACGCAAGCGATGACGTTACTCACGAATCCGAAAGCGAAGGAGGCATTTGATCTTTCACGGGAGGATGATCGCACGCGGGACCGCTACGGTCGAAATTCTTGGGGGCAGCAGTTGTTGCTCGCACGGAGGTTGGTCGAAGCGGGTGTCGATATTCTGACGACGAGTTTACGAGGTCCGTTGTGTGGCCGGGTGAATAACTGGGACGACCATGCCGTCAATCATCACGTCTTTGACGCACTCCGCTTCCGAGCACAAGCCTACGATCAAGCAGTTTCCGCATTGATCGAAGACATCTACGAACGCGGTTTAGACGACCGTGTGTTAGTCGTGGTGACCGGCGAATTTGGTCGCACCCCGAAGATTAGCTATCAACCGAGCACCGGAGCGGGTAACGCCAGCGCACCGGCGGGAACGCGTCAACCGGGACGCGATCACTGGCCGCGAGCGTTCTCGAATATCTGGGCCGGCGGGGGAATCGAAACCGGGCGTTACATCGGAGCCACCGATAAACGTGGCGAAGATTCCATCGAACGTATCTGCACACCGGGAGATTTCCTCTCCACGATCTACCACCACCTGGGGATCGACTCGTCCAAGATCTTCATCAAAGACTTAAACGGTCGCCCAACCCCAATCGTCGATCACGGCCACCCGATCCCGGAACTGATCAGCTGACAAAGACTCAGAGGCGGAACCGTTCTCGTGAAGCAATCCATTTGTCGTCGATGCCCTGGCGTCCGACGCTCATGGCGACGATGCCGCCGATGATGGCGCAGTTGGTGTCGATATCGCCGCCAATGCGGGCGGTGGTCCACATTGCTTCCGAATAGTCGTCGATGAAAGTTGCCGCCATCCAGAGGCAAAATGGAACCGTGTCCTGTGCACTAATCTGCTCGCCACACCCGACCTGGGACGCCACCGTGAATGGCCAAGTCTCAGCATCGTAGGAACTGGCCCACTCAAGCCGCTCACGAACTTCGGACGGTTCGAGTTGTGAAATGACCCATGCGAGCATCTCGCTTCCTGGCGTCTTCTGACCAGACTCCTGTCGGCGAGTCGCCCAACCGGCGGCTAATGCCACCGCGACTGCTCCTGCGATTCCCTCGGCATGAGCGTGCGTGACTTCCGCCGACAACTTGGCTTGCTGAATGGTGGCGTCCAAATCGTCGGCAAACCAAGCACCGAGCGGAGCCACACGCATTGCGGCCCCGTTTCCGTAGGAACCCGAACCGCCAAACATCGCCCGACTTTCATGCTGCCAAGAGACCCCATCGCTAATTCGACGTAGAAGCTGCTGCGCTCCGGCTCCATAACTACGATACGGGTTCGTGGTATACCGGTCGGCAAAACGTTTGGCGAGCGAGTCTTGGTCGATCTCGCTGTGCTGTTCGAGTGTCTGCACGATGGAAATCGCCATCTCGGTATCGTCGGTGTAGTTCCACGAAGCCGGCGGCGGATTGTCGCGTGTCGCGGTTTCCAGAATCCCCGGATAGAAGAACTGTTGGCCGAACGCATCCCCGACGGACAGCCCATCCAGGGCTAACCGCGCACGCATGGATTTCGTTGACGACATCGTGATCTCCGGCAGAATCCGCGTCACACGTTTGGACGGCCTATTGGCGTGGAGGGACACCGATCGTGCCAACAGGTTCGGTGAACTCTGCAGTGGCGAACTATTTTTGTTTCGGCTTCGCGAGTGTCGGTTCGCCGGTGAGCCAGCCGAGCGATTCCAAAAACCGATCGGCCGCAGTCACGGTCTCGAAGTAATAGCGGTTCCCACTTCGTCCATGATTAAAGAACCCGTGCGGTTGGCCGTCGTAGATGTGGATTTCACAGAGATTGTCCGCCGCCTTCATCTTTTGCTGAAATTGTTCAACGGTTTTAACGGGGATCAACTTGTCCTCGGACCCCAGAAACACGATGGCGGGCGGATCGTCCTCGGAGATGTTGTGCATCGGCGAGAATTCTTTGTAGCGGTTGCCCACACGTTTTTGGCCCCAACCATCTGGACCGTTGTCAAACACAGGGTTGAACAGCAGCATCGCATTCGATTTTGAAGAAACCAATGGTTTGTCGGACGAGTCTTGGGCATCGTCGACCATTCCCACAAATGCTGCCAGGTGTCCACCTGCGGACCCGCCAGCCGAAGCAATGCGATCGGGATCGATTCCCAACTCGCCGGCTCGGCTGCGAACCCAACGCATGGCCGTGCGGGCGTCATCGACACACGTGGTCGGCGGATCATTCGACTTTTTATCGAGCAACCGATACTCGACTTGAACCGCTACCATGCCTCGCGACGCTAGGTATTTTGCGTGCTCGGTGAATTGCCCGGGACTTCCGCCGACCCATCCGCCGCCATGAAAGAACACAACAGCCGGCCGTTTGTCGCCACGCTTCCAATCGTCCGGTTTGGTCACGTACAGCGATAGCTCACGATCGTCGACAACACGATACACATGAGCTTCACCCGGAGGTTTCGCAGCTGTGGCGGAGTGGGCCGATGCCGTCACACAAATTAATGCGAGCGGCAAAATCATCGAGCGTCGAGAAAGCATGGGAACCTCTTGTTTGATGTGAGTAGTCGATTATTTCCGTGTGATGACATTGTGTAATGGCATCGACTCGGATCGCAACCGTCACACCAATTCCGGGAGTGGGTTCGCATTGCCTTCGACAAGGTATTGCGGTCGACCGTTGAGATCGGTCAGCGTCGTGGTTTGAGTGTCAATCCCAAGGTTGTGATACAGCGTCGAGTAAATCTCTGGGAACGTCACGGGACGTGAAACCGCTTCGCCTCCAAGCCGATCAGTCGCGCCGATCACCTGTCCGGTTTGCATTCCGCCGCCCGCCATCAACGCACTGTTGACGCGGGGCCAGTGGTCGCGGCCGACTTGAGCGCTAATCTTTGGCGTCCGTCCGAATTCGCCCCAAATGATCACGGTGCAGTCGTCCGCCAAACCACGCTCGTGAAGATCGGTCACCAAGGAACTGACGCACTGATCGAAAATCGGGAAGTCTTCCGCTTCGCGTTTGAAGATGGAGTTGTTCTTTCCACCGTGCCAGTCCCATTTGCTGTAGTTGAGTGTCACAATGCGAACGCCCGCCTCGATAAGCCGTCGAGCCACCAACAAACTTTGCGGCACACGCGGGGCACCGTTGCCGTCGATGAATTTTGTCGTGTCACCCGTGCCATAGCGTTCGACGTCTTTCGGGTCTTCCTTGGAAAGGTCGAGCGCATCCGCAAGTTTCGAGGATGTCAACAAGCCCATTGCCTGTTCGGTGTAGGCATCGAGACCGTCCATCATGCCCGACGAATCGGCGACCCGGCGGAAGTTGTCGACGTTGGCGAGGAGTGCCCGTCGGTCGGCCAGCCGATCCAACGTGATGCCGTTGAGGACCATATCGTTCCGTGTTGGTCCGGTTGGGCGAAACGGGTTTGCTGCCGGTCCGAGGAAACCGGGACCTGGTTCGTTGTATGGGCCGTGCGTGCAGGGATAACACAGACTGACAAACGATGGCGAGGTCGTTCCGCTACCGCCACCCAAGACTTTCGCAGCTGCCGAGCCAAATTGCGGCCAACCGCCCGATGGCTTCGCTTGCTTGGGATCGAAGCCATTGAAAACCTGAATCGCATCGTGACCGCTCTGCGAACCGACGATGGAGCGAATGGGTACGAACTTGTCCATCATCCCGGCCATTTTCGGGAAGGCTTCGCAGATTTCGATGCCGGGAACATTGGTCGCGATTGGCCGCCATGGACCGGCGATTTCTTTCGGGGCTTCCGGCTTGAGGTCGAACATATCCTGATGCGGCGGACCACCGACCAGGTAAATCATGATGACCGACTTGGGTCGCGATGAATTTCCCGCGGCGGACTCCGCACGCAGCAGTTGCGGCAACGTCAGTCCACCCAACCCCAGTGTGCCAATGCGGAGAAAGTTTCGCCGCGAGATGCCGTCGCAAAAACCTGCGTTGCCGGAAGACGAGGTGTTGATGGAGAGCATGCGAAGTCCTGGTTGGTGGGAGTCATCGAGCAGCCTTTTTCGACCATGATGATCATATCAATGATAGTCGATAGGATCTAGCCTTGTTCAGTGTTGATCACTGAATGTTCATCGCGAACAGGTCTTGTTTGCGTTACATTACATGTCGATCTGTTTGTGCGTTCTGACCCGGAACTCCGATGATTCCCAAGAGCATCTCCGCTATGCGTGTCCGATTTCGTCGTGACTACGTCTCGCGAGTCGTGCCGATTTTTTGGTGTGGCTTCGTCGTTGTCAACACGTTATCGGCATACGCCGCAGATTGGCAGACTAACAGCCTGGTACGTGAGCAGTTCGTCATTCGCGGAACCGAGGCTCGTAGCAATCCGCTCAAACGTCGGTTGGAAACACCGATTGACGCGGACGAAATCTTCGTGCGGTATCGGCTGCAATATGATAGTCGCAGTTTGGATGCGCCGCCCGAAGACGAAGGCGAGTTCTTCGTGTTGTGGTTGGACGATGTCGATGGTGGCAATGCAAACACGCATAGTGGCGGTGTGCCGAATGTGGGCGTTCATGTGTCAGGCATGAAGAATCGCTTCATGGTGCGGTACGCCGCCAACGCAGAACAATACGCGGCCGAACTGCAGGGCGACCGTGAGTTCTTGCTGGTCGCGCGGTTATGGAAGTCGGAATCTGGTCCGCAGGAACCATTCGATCAATTGGATTTGTGGATCAACCCGGCGGCTAACAGCGAACCATCTCCAGACGCATCGGTGCGGGCCGCTCGTGCGATTCGGCGTGTGAGTTGGATCGGATTTTCCACCGGGGGGAAAACGGAAGTCGATGATCAAATTGTGGTGAGTGACATCAAGCTGGCTCACACCTGGCATGAGATTCTGGATCTTCCTGCACCAGTTGTATTGCCGCCGGCACTGGCGGAATCGGCAGTTCATCCCACGGTTTCGTTTGACCGCGATGTCTTGCCACTATTGCAGGCTCGCTGCTTCGAATGTCATTCGGGCAACGATCCTGAATCCGGTGTCCGGTTGGATGTGTGGGATGAAGTCATCAATCAAACCTCGCCACGAAATGCGAAAGCCAGTCGGTTGTTCGATATCGTCAAAACCGGTGAAATGCCCCCGGAGGGCGATGCGTTGACGGATGCCGAGTTAGATATCCTGCACGCGTGGATTGACGAAGGACTCGCATGGAACGAAGAGCAGTTTCCGACTCCAACTCCGCAGACGAAACATTGGGCATTTCAACCGATCACACGGCCGGCCATCCCGACGGTCCGGTCAGCCGAATGGGTCAGGACCCCCGTGGATGCCTTCATCGCTCGTCGACATGAGCAACTTGGTTTGCAACCGGCACCGGAAGCGGCACCAGACATTCTGATGCGACGTATGACGCTTGATCTCACCGGCTTGCCGCCGTCTGCGTTCGGGACGAAATTGACTCTGGACGAGTTACTGAATCATCCCGCGTATGGCGAACGCTGGGGGCGGCATTGGTTGGATGTCGCACGTTGGGCGGAAAGCAACGGGCATCAGCACAACCGCGACCGTCCCCATGCGTGGCGGTATCGGGATTGGGTGGTCGAGGCGTTCAATACAAACATGCCGTTCGACCGCTTTCTTCGCGAACAACTCGCGGGTGATGAAATCGCCGCAGATGGCGACGATACCGTTGTCGCCACCGGTTTTCTGTCCGCCGCTCGTTACAGTGGCAACGAATTAGACAAAGAGATCCAACGCAACGATATTCTCGTCGACATCGCCAACACGACCGCCAAGGCGTTCCTCGGGCTGACGCTGGAATGCTGCCAGTGTCATACTCACAAATTCGATCCGATTTCGATTCGCGATTACTACCGTTTCCAAGCATTCTTCGCGCACGGACAGCCTGGCAATGTCGTGCTCGATGATGATGGAACCACGCGAAGTCTCGTCAATGAGCGTTGGCAAATCTTCGATGCAGTTCACGATCGGCTTGTGAAAGCAAAACGTAAGCAGGGACACCCCGAGCCGATCTTGATTCAACCCAGCAGTGTCATCGGCGGGATGAAACCGGCGGAAAGGTCGCGGTTTCAAAAGCTCGAAAAACAAATCGCGGCCTTGCCACAGAGTTGGAGTTATTACCCGTTCGCCAATGGGGAGCAGCCATTCACGATTGCGCCGCATGAAATGCGTTGGCCGCTGCCGCACGATCTTTCGCAACTCTCGACGGTTCGCACTCACATGCTGATTCGCGGCGACGTGCAATCGAAGGGCCCGCGTGTTGAGGCCGGTTGGCCGATGGTGTTTGGACCAACGCCCGATAACGTTAACGGTTCCCGATTGCAGCTGGCGAATTGGATGACCAACCCCCAGCATCCGCTAACCGCGCGTGTGTGGGTCAACCGAGTTTGGCAATGGCATTTTGGACGCGGGCTTGTCGAGACCAGCGGCGATTTCGGCACACAAGGCACGAAACCATCGCATCCAGAGTTGCTCGATTTTCTAGCGAGCGAATTGATCGAAAGTGGTTGGGACACGAATCAGATTCATCGGCTGATTGTCGATTCAGCGACATACCGTCAGTCATCAAATTATTCCTCCGCGAATGCCGCGCTCGATCCCGAAAATCGTCTCTTTTGGCGTTGGACGCCTCGCCGACTTGAGAGTGAAGCAATCCGCGACTCGTTTCTTGCCGCGGGTGGACTGCTTGATCAGCAACTCGGAGGTCCAAGCGAGCCCACATCGTCGACCCGACGTAGCTTATACTTGAAGCAGCGACGCAACGATTTTCCACAGCAACAATCACTCTTTGACGGGGTCACGGCGCTCGTCAGTTGCACACGGCGGGAGACATCCACCACGCCGGTCCAACCGTTGTGGTTGTTGAACAGCGAATTTGCACAAGATGCCGCCGCTGCCTTGGCCAAGCGAGCCGGTTCCGTTGAGACAGCGTTCGCGATTTGTGTGGGGCGAACACCCCAACCAGCGGAACTTGAACCTCTGCACCAACTCGCCATCAAATACGGACTTTCCAGCGCGTGTTTGGCGATTTTGAACTCCAGCGAATTTCTTTACATTCCATGAACACGCATCCGCTCAACCGACGTCTGTTCTTAGCCTCATCCGGTTTGGGGGCGAGCACACTCGCGCTGAAGACTTTGCTAGCCCGTGAAGAATCCTCGCAATCCCGCGTGTTGCGTCCGCATCATCCGCCGACTGCCGATCGGGTGATTTTTCTATTCATGGCGGGCGGACCGAGCCAAGTTGACACTTTCGATCCGAAACCGGAACTCGACAAACTCGCCGGCAAAGACGTGCCCGATTCCATCGCGGATAACGTCCCAAAGATCAAACGGGCTGGCCTTAAAAACCTGATGGCATCACCTTGGAAATTTCATCGACATGGGGAATCGGGTTTGTCCGTCTCCACGCTATTTCCGCAAGTCGCCCGGCATACGGATGATCTGTGCGTAATCCGTTCGATGACACATCGCAACCCCGTGCACGGCCCTGGTGAATGCGTCGCGATGACGGGCTCGGCGAACGGCGAACGACCGAGTTTGGGGGCGTGGTCGGTCTACGGACTGGGGCGAGCCACCGATAATCTGCCGGCGTTCGTCACGATGAACCTGCACAGTGACGGCATGCAATATCCCCAGGCAGCCGGTTGGAAAACCGGGTTTCTCCCCGCACGATTTCAAGGCACTGTGGTCGATCCCAGTCGTGGAATTCAGCACGTGAAAATGCCGATGGGAGTCACGTCCGCACAACGCCGCCGGGAACTGGACGTCATCCGAAATTTGAATCAACAGTTTGCCAGCGCCGTGAAAGGGCACAGTGAACTCGATGCCAGAATTCAAAGCTACGAAATGGCATTCCGAATGCAATCCGCCACGCCGGAGTTGTTCGAACTGAGTGGCGAAACCGAAGAGACACATCAAATGTACGGGCTACACGAAAAGAACTCTGCGACGGTCGGTCGTGGTTGTTTGCTCGCTCGGCGGATGATCGAACGCGGCGTACGATTTGTGCAAGTTCGCGTCGGCGGTTGGGACGCACATGGCAACATCCTCGGCAATCACGAACGAATGGCTGCCCGCACCGATCGACCGATCGCCGCGTTGTTGGAGGATCTTCTTCGTCGCGGACTCCTCGATTCGACACTCGTAGTATGGGGCGGTGAGTTCGGTCGTACGCCGACCATGGAAGGTCGTGGGAAAGGCCGCGATCATTCTCCCGCTGCCTACTGTTGTTGGCTCGCCGGCGGGGGAATTCGTGGCGGCCAAACGATCGGACAAACGGACGCGCTAGGCTACACCGTTACCGACAGACCCGTTACCCCGCAGGATTTCCATGCGACCATTCTGCATGCTCTGGGTCTCGATTCCGACCGTCTCGTGTTCAATCATCACGGATTGCGAGAAACGCCGCTGGGCGTTGTCGGTGGTGGGCCGGTGACCGAGGCGTTTCTTTAAGATCGTCATCACTTTGCATTCTTGGACTCGCTTCGAGTTATCTACTGATTTTTTAGTTGACAACTACTAATGAATTGGTAGATTGAGAGCATCTTGAGATTGCTGTTCATGCAAGGGCTTCGCGATGCCGCGTCACCGACAGGCCACGCCGACGGATGTCGAGCTGGAAATTCTGCACGTGCTTTGGGAACACCAACCGATGACGGTCCGGGAAGTCGTCGATGTGCTCAATCAGACGCGACCGCGTGCCTACACATCGATTCTCAGCATGCTCAACGTAATGTTCGAGAAGGGACTTGTCGTACGGGAACCGCAAGGCCGTGCGCATCTCTATCGGGCGAAGAAGTCGAAGGAACGCACGCTCGGCTCGGTCGTCAAAGATCTGCTCGGTCGTGCGTTTCAGGGATCGACGACATCGTTGATTACCCATGTGCTCGAACAGTCGAAACCGACCGCTGAGGAACTCAAAGAGATTCGGCGAACCATCGAGGATTGGCAGGAGGGCGAGGAATGAGCGAAGCATTGACCTCCCCAATCGCGAATGCTTTCGCGGAAACGTTGATTCACTTTCTGTGGCAGGGATTGCTTCTTGCGATCGGCTATTGGATCGTGCAAGACGCCTTCGGTTTCCAGTCACCGAGCAAACGATATTTGGCTGCATTAGGCACTCTGTCCGTGATGGCAGTTTGCCCGGTGGTGACGTTTTGTGTCGTCTATCAACCTCTCGACTCGGACGAAATTTCAAGACGATACGAGTCGGCCGATGAGCAGGATTTGGCTGCGGAAGTCGCTTCGATGAGAGAAACCGACGATTTCGAAAGCCAGTCCATCGCTCCTCATACTGGACAGCGTGCCCGGGCAATTTTGAACCCGTCTTCAAGTGACACCTCTTTTTTGCCTTTCACCCTGATGCTTTGGCTGGCCGGTGTGTTGTTATCGGGCATGCGGTTGCTCGCGGGTTATTTCAACATCGCCTGGCTGCGTTGGGGGCGGGTAAAAATTGGTGCTGACTTAGCTTTGCGATCGCAACAACTCGCCACACGAATCGGGTTGGTCAATGCCGACGTGTTTACATCCGATCGAATTCGCGAGGCAGCTGTCGTTGGGTTCTGGAAGCCCGTGGTCTTGCTGCCGGCGTCCTGGGTTGTCGCGCTCCCGACCGATGTGTTGGAAGCAGTCATTGCTCATGAGTTGGCTCATATTCGGCGACATGATGTTTGGATCAACTTGTTTCAGCGGATTGTCGAAACGCTGCTGTTTTACCATCCCGCCGTTTGGTGGTTGTCCAATCGAGCGCGGATGGAACGTGAACTGTGCTGTGACGAACTCGCCATTCAAGCCACGGGCCAACGCAAAGTCTATGCAATGGCCTTAGAGCAGGTCGGACGACTTCAGCTAAACGGTGCGTATCGTTTAGCGACCCCTTTTCGAGGAGATCGGCAAATGAACTTGTTGCGTCGTGTGAAACATGTGCTGCAGATTGGCCAACCGAGTCGCGAACCGGCCTGGTTGATCGGTGTCGTAGCGATTGCGGTGCCAGTTGCATTTCTTTGTGCGTTCGGAGGATTTGGAGATTCGAGCGTCCAAGCGATTGCACAAGAGCGTGAGGGCGGACGGTCCGCGGAAGCCGAAACCGGACCGCGTCGTTCTCCAGAAGCCGAAGCCGGACCAAGACGTTCTCCAGAAGCGGAAGCCGGGCCACGTCGGTCACCCGAAGCGGAAGCCGGTCCGCGTCGTTCCGCAGAGAGTGACGCAGAGAGAAGACGATCTTCCGAAACTGATGCACGCGACGAGGCCATCAATCCGTTTCGAGGTTTCCGTCCGCAAACGGAACGGGAAACCGCTCTCTTAGAGATGATCGAACGTCTGCAAAAGGAAATGGCGGAATTAAGACGTGAAGTGCGAGCCAACCGCGAACGGGAAAGACCAGTCGATCGCGATCGTGTTCCAGAAGCGGAATCTGTGAAACTCGACTTGCCAGAGAACTGGCAACGCACCAAAGAAGGGCGTGTTTTTCAAGCTTACGATAAAAACGGTGATCAGGTTGTCGACTTAGAAGAATGGCTCGCCATGACCAATGGCAACATCAACGACGCGCGTCGTGCTGTTCAAACCCGACGCTTCCGAGAGGCCGAGCCCAGTGGTGATGGCAAGTTCATGCCGGCGGAATTCGTCTGGTGGTACAAGATTGGCCGTCACAATCGAACTGAAGAACAACCAAGAGACCGTGACGTTGAAGAACGTGCTCGTGGTGAGCGAGACGGCGACCGTCGGGATCGTGAAGACGAACGTGGCCGACGTGATGACGACGACACGGAACGGCGTCCACGCGATGGTGAGCGTCCTAGAGTTGGCGAACGCGATGGCGAGCGTGCGAAAGACGGGCCGCGTGACAGTGACCGGCCAAAGGAAGATCGACGCGACCGCGACCGCGAATAACTCGCTCTCAAGACTCTTCCAAGAATCCATACCCTGCCGTTTAGGACTAGCATCACCCTCGGCTAGTGGCCTGATGTCCCATTGCTAGTCCGAAAAAACTCACGCAGATCGGCCCCGTTTGGCCGGTGTGCGTGTTTCTATATGGAGAGTCACTAGCCGCAATTTAATCAAAGGCATGGGCTAAATCGTGACATCATAATCGAGTGTGAGTTCACGGACATTCTCAGCAAGAAGATCGCGATCTGCTCAAACGTTGTTTCCTCGAAGGAATTCAATATGGCTTCGCTGAAACTGTATAGGGACTAAAGATGGAATCGTTCATTCGCTGCGTTGCAAGTGCAAATATTCACGCAGAAGGGTTTTAAGGCCTGCAGCGGAATCAGCATGGTATTGATCGCCGCCGGACCGTTATACTGATCGTTGGCTATTCGCTTCGGTGATTTGTGAACCTTTTCAGGGTCCCGACAATGAAAACCATCTTCTTCACTGTAATTGCAATCCCGCTCGCCGTCGTCCATGTGGCGTACGCACAGGAAATCGAATTTCCCAAGCCAACAGCCGAACATGCCTTCCTGAAGAAATTCGTGGGGGACTGGGCTACGACCAGTTATTCCGTCGCGTCTCCCGACCAACCGAAAATGAAGTGCGAAGGGAAAATGAAGTCACGAATGGTAGGCGGATTCTGGGTCGTAACCGAAACGGAAGCCTCGTTTCCCGGGATGAAATTCACTGCGGTTCAGACGATTGGCTACGACGAGGAATCGAAAAAATACGTAGGGACATGGATCGATTCCATGGTCAATCACATGTGGAAGTACGAAGGAACTGAAAAAGGCGATACGCTCACTTTGGAAGCAACCGGACCGAATTTCATGGCCGCCGGTGAGAAATCTCAGTTTCGTGACGTTTACGAGTTCGTGTCGGATGATGACATCAAGGTTACATCACTGATGCAAGCCGAAGACGGTAGTTGGAACACATTCATGACCGGAACCGCGACCCGAATCAAACCCTAGGAAACGACTGCCTAACGAACATTGGAATTGTCAGGTGAATGCCTAAGGCCGTGTTGCACCCGATGCGGCGAGTTTGTCTGCGAAAAACGAAAGTTGATCGAAGGGTATGGCTGGAACCGTGCCACCACGAAATCCCGATGCACTCGCTCAGGCGGCCGAATGTCTTAAGACACTCGCCCATCCGGTGCGATTGCGGATGGTGCAATTACTTTTGAACGGCCGCTACACAGTCGGCGAGATTGCCGCGGATTGTGAGATTGCGGATAATGTCGCATCGGAACATTTGCGGTTGATGCAGCGTTGCGGCTTCTTCGACAGTGAACGTGACGGACGCCGAGTTTATTACCACGTCTGCGAGCCGCATCTTCAAAAAATGATGAGCTGTATTGAATCCCGTTTTTTTGCGTCGTGATTTTTTTGTTTC
Organism: Thalassoroseus sp.; assembly: GCF_984380535.1. NCBI lineage: Bacteria > Pseudomonadati > Planctomycetota > Planctomycetia > Planctomycetales > Planctomycetaceae > Thalassoroseus > Thalassoroseus sp. The sequence continues at coordinate 170,100 of NZ_CFHRBF010000012.1, read as the reverse complement.
TTAAATATCGTGATATCGTGAGGTTTTGAAGTGTCAGTACTCCCTGCGAATGATCGCCAGTCGTGTGTTTCTGTTCTGGAGTTGAAAGATTCTCAGGCCGAAATGTCCGGACGACTTATCGATGTGCGTACGCCAGCAGAGTTTCGCGAAGTCCACGCGGAACCGGCTCGAAATGTCCCGCTCAATCAACTCGACCCCAAAACCGAGATGTCGAACCAAGATGCCGATGGCCCGATTTACGTCATTTGCAAGTCCGGGAAACGAGGAGAGCAGGCTCGTCAAAAATTTGTTGCGGCTGGATTCACGAACGTCGTGAATGTCGAAGGCGGAACCGATGCCTGGGTTGCGGCTAGTCTACCGGTCGTCAGAGGTCGGAAAACGATTTCTCTGGAACGCCAAGTGCGAATTGTGGCGGGGCTGCTGGTTTTTGTTTTCACGTTGCTAGGAGCGTTCGTGGATGAACGTTTTCTGATCGTGCCTGGTTTTATCGGAGCTGGTCTCACATTTGCCGGTGTCACCGATACCTGCGGAATGGGAATGATGTTAGCCAAGATGCCTTGGAATCGCTGAGGAAAAACACTTCGCTTATCGTTCGCATTTGGTCGGTTTCGGTATGCCGAGATACGTTCGCCTCTGATGTATGGTGGAATCCTCAGTCAGATTGGAGTTGAGTGAGCTCATTGGAACTGCGACAATCGAGAAAACCGGCCATAATTTCCGACCGAACGCGATTCGTCTCAATTTACCGTAACTTCGACGAATACACGGACAAATGATTCTGAAGGGAATCGTTATGGGGGTTCACGTATCGGTGGGATTCCGAGTAACTAGGAATGTCAGCCCGGCAAACTTTCTCCACTCATAGATTCAGCGGTTTGAGGTTTTATGAAGTACTGGGTGGTTGCAGGTTGTCTCCTGTGTCTGCGGTCGGTCTCCGCGGCTGATTTCGAAGCCGCCGTCGGTGGATACCTGAAGGCGTATTGTGTCGACTGTCACAATGCCGACTTGCAGGAAGGCGAATTCCGTGTCGACACGCTCTCGAAACATGTCGGACGCGAAGATACGGCATTGTGGGCGGAAGTGCGGGAGCGAATCAGTTCCGGTGAGATGCCGCCCAGCGACGCCGCCAATCAGCCAACCGCCGAGCAAGGTGCTGCAGTTGTCGAGTGGCTGACCACCAAAATCAAGGAAGGCGAAGCTTACCGGATGGCCCAACGCGATCGGGTGTCGTTCTATCGGCTCAGCCGCGACGAGTATGTCAACACCGTCTACGATTTGCTGGGCGTCCACTTCGACGCTGCCGACCCCGGCGGATTCAGTGAAGACCCGCAATGGCACGGGTTTCGACGCATCGGTTCGGTGCTGTCGCTCTCCGCTTCGCACATCGAGAAGTATTTCGATGCCGCCGAAACTATCCTGGCCGAAGCCTACCCGGACAAACCGGTCGAACCATTAGAACTTCTCAAGCCCGCCGTCCCCCCGAACACCGTTCAGGAACCCTACAAGTCGCAACTCGAAGCCCAGGGGCTGTTGGACAAAGTCCGCTATGATCTCTGGCCGCAGGACAAGCATCGGTATTCAAATCCCGGCCGTTTGCCGGCTCCGGGTGTGTACCAAATGCGGATGCAGCTCAGTGGATTGAAGCCGGTCGACGGTCGTGCTCCGCGATTAAAGGTCTACCATTCGAAACTCGACCGTGTGCTGTTCGAGCAGGACATTATCGCCCCGGAAGACAAACCGACAATCATTTCGTTCCAAACCCATCTGCCCGGTGGAAACCAGCAAATCGAACTCTTCAACGATGTGCCCGGTCCGTCGAATTTGCCCCGATCAGGCCGACATGGTCGCAAACCGTTCGTGAGCATCGCAAATGGCCGGATTCCCTGGCAACTCAAGCTGACAGACGAGGAAGGCAACGCTCTCTATCCCTTCCTGATTCTCGATTGGGCGGAATGGACCGGGCCCATCATCACAGCACGCGAACAGCAACTCCGTGACGATTACATGCCGAAAGAAGAAGGCAATATCGAAGCAGTGCGTTCAGGTCTCACACGGTTGGCCAGTCGGGCGTTTCGCCGGCCAGTGACCGAAACCGAAGTCGATCGCTACCTCGGTCTGGTGCAGCAAGAATTGAACAATGGTGCGGATTTTCGCTCGGCCGTCAAAACCGGCATGCTGGCGATTCTGTGTTCGAAGAGTTTTCTGTTCCTCGTCGAAGGTTCCGAACCAGACGACTCACAGACCGTGACCGACTACGAACTGGCTTCGCGGTTGTCGTACTTTCTTTGGAGCACAATGCCCGACGAGGAACTACTCACACTCGCTGAGAACCAAACGCTTCATCAACGGGACGTCCTTCGGGGGCAAATTTCCCGAATGTTAGCCGATGCCAAAGCCCGTCGTTTTGCCGACTCCTTTGCCACCGAATGGCTAAGGCTCGATAAGGTCGGCATGTTCCCGCCCGATGAGAACCTCTACCCAGAGTACGACGGCCACCTCGAACAAAGCATGATCGGCGAGACAAAGGCGTTTTTCCGCGAGGTTCTCGACAACAACCTCTCTTTGCAGGTGTTTCTCGATTCCGATTGGACGATGCTCAATCCGCGGCTGGCGGAGTTCTACGGCGTGCCAGGTATCTCCGACGATCGGTTTCAAAAAGTCTCGCTCACGCCAGATTTGCATCGTGGCGGTCTGCTGACACAAGCGGCCATTCTCTCGTTGACTTCCGACGGCACTCGACATCGTCCGGTGCATCGCGGCGTGTGGTTGTCGGAATCGATTCTTGGCAAATCGCCGCCCCCGCCGCCTGCGAATGTGGACCCGATCGAACCGAACCCAGCCGATGCCCCGAAGGCCACTTTGCGAATGAAGCTCGATGCGCACAAGTCGCACGAGAGCTGTGCGTCGTGTCATCGTAAAATCGATCCGCTGGGCTTGGCATTCGAAAATTACAATGCGATTGGCAGTTGGCGGACGCATGAAAAAGTCGAACGCGGTCGAGGAGCCAACCCTCCGGTCGACCCGAGTGGCATACTCCCCGATGGTCGCGAGTTCGCAGGCGTCGACGAATTCAAGAAACTGTTGCTCAACGACATCGACAGCTTCAACACCACATTCATTGAAAAGCTCGCCACCTACGGTCTTCGGCGGGCCATCACTTTCGAAGATCACGACGACATCGCCAAAATCGCGGCCGAATCGAAATCCAACGATTATCAAGTGCGGGCGATTGTCGAAGCGTTCATCCTCTCCGACTTGTTTCAAAAACGTTAAACGCGGCGCGATGCGTCCCACTGGAAAGGTTTCCTTGTGAGCAATTTCAATTCGCAAAGTTGGCTACTCGATCGACGTCACGTTCTGAAAGGCGCGGGAGCGACGATCGCATTGCCGTTGCTCAACTGCATGCAGCCGCTGCACGCCGCACCATCCGCATCTGCCAAAATGCCCAAACGAAGCGTGTTCGTTTACATTCCGAATGGCGTCAACACACTGACCTGGCAGATTGAAAAAGCCGGTGCCGACTACGAGTTCACCGCACCACTGAAATCGCTCGAAAAACACCGTAGCGAAATCACACCGATTAGCGGCCTGCATCATCCCGACGTACTCGGCAAACACCATAACTGCGACAAAGTGTGGCTGACCGGGGCCAATGTGCCGGCCGATGGCGGGGCGTTCCGCAATTCCGTTTCGGCGGACCAACTCATGGCCGAAGTGCAAGGTGTGCACACGCGATTTGCATCACTCGAAATTGCCATCACTGGCGGTTCGCTCGCATGGTCACGCGAGGGAATTCAACTCCCTGCCGAACGCCGACCCCGGACGATTTTCGATCGGCTGTTCGGCGTTGAACCCGGTGGAAAAGAACTCGCTCGGCGGAATCTCGGACGTCGTGGCAGCGTACTGGATGTCGTCCTCGACGATGCGAATTCCCTCCGTCAAAACATCGGCAGTGAAGACCGCAACAAACTCGACGAATATCTCACCGCGATCCGCCAAGTCGAAGTCCGGACGGAACGAGCCGAAGGTTGGCTGGACGTGCCCAAACCCGAAGTCGATGACAAACTTAAAGCTCACCTGACTCGCAATATCGATTACAAAGCCGCCGGTGATTACTACCGCACAATCTACGATTTGATGGTACTCGCCCTTCGCACCGATATGACCCGCGTCATCACTTGCATGACCGGCAGCGAAAGTCACGGGCTCGCGATTCCGGAGATTGGCATCGTGCAAACGCGACACGAATTGTCACACCATAACGGCGACCCAGAGCAGATGCGGCGACTGACGCAAACTGACACCTTCCTCATTGAACAATTCAGCTATTTCCTCGACCAACTCAAGTCGCACACCGACGGCGATCGTCCGTTGTTGGACACCACGCAAGTTCTGTGGGGCAGCGGAATGGCTTACGGACACAGTCATGGCAACGCCAACTTGCCATTGATTCTCGCCGGCGGCAAAGCCCTTGGCATGAAGCATGGTCAACACGTCGACTTCAACCTGCCTCACATTCAACAATACGACGTCACGAACGCCAAAGGCCACTACCAAATTTGTTCGCGACCGGTCGATACCAACGCCCGCCTCAGTAATCTGCTACTCACCATGATGCAATGCATGGACGTCGAAACCGACAACTTCTACGACAGCACAACCACGATCAGCGATGTGGTGATCTGATCGTGAAATTCATCGGCAGCGTCTCGAATCCTTTTGATCAATTGTGTCCAATGATCCGACTCGGAATAAGCATCCTCCTCGCATGTTCGGCGTGTGTCGCGTACGCTGAGGAACTGGCGTTTCGAACCGACGAAAGCGCGGACGACAAACTACCGTGGTTTCAGTTGGTTGAAGGGGGGTTTCCGCCGGAAGGGTCGGCTCACTATTTTTCGGGGGAGTTGTTCGACGTCGATCACATCGAACGACAATTCGTCATGCGGGTCGACCGAACGGACAGCCAAAACCGCAGCCATTTTGATTTGCCCGTAGCGGCTCGCATGATTCCTTACGGGTCGGTCACGTATCACGGCGCTCCTGCCGCTCTCAAAGATGTGCCATTGGGCACGCATCTGCATGGTTGGTTCTACGTCAAAGATCCCAACGACAAAACTAAGCCGCTCGAAATCTTTCACAATCGCCGAAGTTACGAAGCCGACTTCACCCGGTGTTTTCGCCTGGAAGATGATTTTAGTTATCGAGTGCGGCGGAAGGAAATTTGGCGGATCGAAGAGGTTAACACCGACGAGAACCAACTCACCGTGCAACTGATGCGCGACGGCAAACCCGTTGGCAAGCCGGAGACCTACGACCTGCAAGAAAGCACACGGGTTTGGCAGGGACGTGGTTTCACGACGTTTGATGATCTCCAAAAGGGCCAACTGGTCCAGTTCAATATCACCTGGGCGACGTTGTATGGTCCGGGGCGGATTGTGGAAATCTGGTTGGACGAGGAAAGCCGTTCACTCGCCACCGAGCACCAACTGAAGAAACATCGGCTCTACATCCGTCAGCGAGGACTTGCCGGTTGGGTGGATGCCGTCGACAACAAAAACCGCGTGGTCACCGTCACATTTTTCGGTGGTGTCGACCCGACTCTATTCGATGACTTGCAGAAAGGCGGGTCCGTCGGTGTTGCAGTCGCGCTGGAGAATACCCGCACTTACGATCCCGTCAACGATCGCAAACGCGGACCAATTCTCGACATCAAAACCGTGCCAGTTGAACCCGGAAGCAGCGGCGTACAGATTCAGGTCCAGCCGGATTTGCTGTTGGAAGGGTATCGACCGAAACGCATCGTGCGTGTGTTCCCCGGCAACTGGCCCGTTATTGCCTTGCCTCGTGAGGAAGAATTCTTCGGGCGTTAAATGGCCGTGCGATGTCGGTGAAAAATCGCTAACATTCATGGATGAACGATTTTGTACTGAACCCCCTCAATCCGCATGAACGTTGGATGCGAGCCGCCTTGGATCTCGCGCAAGTCGCATTCGAACAAGACGAAGTTCCCGTCGGTGCGGTCATCGTCCATGGGGACCGAATCATCGGCGAAGGTTACAACCAAAGGGAAACACTTTGCGATCCGACGGCTCATGCCGAGATGATCGCACTCACTCAAGCCGCCGAGGAACTTGGATCATGGCGGCTTGAAGATTGCACACTGTATGTGACACTCGAACCCTGCCCGATGTGTGCGGGGGCAATTCTGCAATCCCGGGTGCCTCGTGTCGTGTACGGAACAGACGACCCAAAAGCCGGCGCGTGCGATTCCATGTTTCAACTGCTTAGCGATTCGCGTTTGAATCACCAGTCAGCGACTCTGGCGGGCGTGTTGCAACATGAATGCGCGGAAATTCTGCGGTCTTTCTTCCGACAACAACGCGCACTCGGGAAGAAGTAACACTACTGCCGTGATTGGGGCGGATGTGTTTCCAGGTAGCCCACGAGTTGCCTCATGGAATCACAGTAGATCGCAAACGGCATTTCTCGTCGAAGTTCGGGACTGAGTTTCGCGCCCCCAACGATGAGGGGAATTTTCCGCGAACGGGCTTCGTCGGATAATCGTTGAATACCGGTCAGGAATTGTTGTTCGTCCACGATGTGAGAGACACTCAGCCAAAATAAAGCTGGCTGATGCTTTTGAATCGCATCGCACAAAGTATCGAATGGCAACGATGTTCCCAGCAAAGTGGCTCGAACGCCGTGTGTTCGCAGCATGAGCTCAACCATTGTCGTTGGCAAGACATACTGATCGCCTTCGATAGTCCCGCCAACTGCAATCACACTTGATTCGACAGCCGGGAGACTCTGGCGAAGTTCATGCAGGATTCGCAGTACAATCTGCACGCCGAGACGCTCCTGATGAACCGCCACGTCGCCGCAGTCCCACTGTTGCCCGATATCACTCATCGCCGGAGCAATCACTCCATCGAAGATGTGGTCCAACGATTGCCCGCCGAGATAGAGATCCCAAATGATCTGACGGGCAAGTTCCTCGCGTCCCTTCACTAATGCATCGACGAATTTTTCACGTGTCGAGAGGGCATCCGAACTTCCCTGCCCGCTGTTCTTTGGCAGTCCCAAAATCCCCGGATCGGCTAACTCGTGACCATTCTTCCGTATGAACTCGAGTACCGACGAACGCGGGAGACGCCGATGGCCACCTCCGGTTCGGACTGTTTCAATAATCCCACGATCGCACCAGCGTTTCAATGACGATTCACTGACGCCAATGGCCTGAGCGACTTGTCGGGGTGTAAGGTTTTCGCGGACGGATTGACTCATATCGTGACCGATTTGGTCGGTTTTTAAGAGTGGGTTGAGGGACAACTTTATCATAGGCCAAAGATATCAACCCAGGCCAGCCCAAAAAACGCTTGGTTTTGGCGAAATTTCCGACCTTGACCAAAAATGAACGATTCGAACGTTTTTGTGTTGACCTCAAAGTTTGGCTGCATAGTATGAGGGTGAACGATTTGAACGTTTTTACGGGTCGGTCATCACTGCGGCCCATTTCTGGAAACATTTTGTGCGACTCGAACCATGTCCAATACCACCAAGCCCGCCAGACAAGAGACAACTCCCGCGACGGACCGCCGAAATTGCCAAGAGATCGAGTCTCGAAAACTCAGTTACATCGACAGCCCAGAATTCAAAAAACAAAACGCCAAGACGAAAATCCTCGGTCAACGCGAACATGTGGAATCGCCTAGGCGTCGACGGAACAAACGCCCCGACAATATCCCGGCTTACTTCGCCTCGTTGTACGAAACCCCCTTGCTCACGGTGGACGAGGAAGTTGACCTTTTTCGCCGGTTTAACTTTTTGAAGTACCAAGCGGAGAAGCTGCGAAAAGGGCTAGAAACGAACGGTTACGACGCCGAGACTATTCGGGAAATCGATTCGCTGATGGCCCAGTCGCATGAGGCGTGGAACGAGTTGGTGCAAGCGAATCTCCGGTTGGTGGTTTCGATTGCACGTCGATTTGTCGACGTTTCGCACACCTTCGACGATCTTGTTTCGGATGGACAAGTGGCTTTGATGAATGCGATCGAAAAGTTCGATTACTCGCGTGGTTTTCGGTTCAGCACATATGCCACTCATGCGATTCAGCGGACGTTCTACCGGCGAATCAAAAAGAAGCAACGGGAGTCTGGCCGTGTTTCGCAAGCATCGGCGGATCTCATGGAAGAATTGCCCGATCTGTCGGACTCGGCGGAGGAAGAACATGCAGATTTGTCACAAATTCGAAATCTCTATTCGCTGATTTCGAGCGAACTCGATGAGCGGGAACAGCTGATTCTGAAAGCACGCTTTGGATTGGGTGACGAGTCGGAATCCAACACGCTGCGTGCAATCGGTCAGCGTTTGGGGATCAGCAAAGAACGTGTCCGCCAAATTCAGATTCGGGCCATCGAAAAATTGCAAGAACAACTCCAGCCGATCAGCAGTATGGCAACTGTCTAGTCTGTCAGTGAGGACAGACTCATCGCGTCTAGCTTTTGCCTGAAAGTTTGCGAGTTAGTGAAACTTTGCGCTTGGCTATCTGAAAGTCTACGAAAATGCGGTTTGCAGATTGTGGCTTCCTCCGACGGCGGATCACTTTGAGTGATACGTTTGGGTGTCACGGCGATAGCGTTGCACATTCGCCCCAACCGAATTCGGAGATCCCGCATGCCGTCACTACGGACCAGTCTTTCGACCTTGATACTCACAGGCTTTTTGTTTGGCACTGCCGCTGCTGCTGACCCGCCACCTTATCCTCATGGCTTGATTCCAACGCCGGAACCGTCTTGGGAGTCTGGCCCAGTAGAACATAACCCTGTCCCGCATAACGGTCCGCCGCCCTCTTGGACAGAACCACGTCCGCAAGCCTGGACCACCATGCCGCCACCGGGAACTCTTGGGCAAACGTACGCTCGTCCCTCGGCATTGATCCCCCGCGACGAACACCCACGCACAGCACGAATCGAGATCGAAGGCGTGACGGCGAAATACGTCGATGTTGTCGGGTTGGTCGATTTCGAAGGCTTCCGCGATCGCGACGGTGTCTGGCACTTCAAAAGCAAACGGCCATTGACGCCAGGCGTTCCTCATATTTATGAGGTCATCGCATTCGATGGTGATCCTGGCGTCGGTGAAGATTCTCGCGTCGTTCGCATGATTCCTGGTCGAATCGTGACACTCTCTTATTAGCGAACGGAACTTCTGATCGGAGTGGTCTCTGCCTCGTTGCAACCGGTCGATAACGACTCGCTCGTCAATGTCTCGGACGCAAACGAGCGGACTTGGGTTTCAGTCGGAGTGGTTTTGTGGCGGTTTGGAATATGTCCGCTGACTACATTCACTGAAGCGACGTCGTTACAATGCCTCGCGGTTTGGAATGCTAGATCGTGTCGAGTTTAAGTGGAGCGGCTGACACTAGGACCTGCCTAGTTGCAAACGCGATCCACAAACAAAACACGTTCTAGTTGACGTGAATCACCCATCCGGCCGAAACTTTCCTGCGAGGGAGACCCATGCTCCGTTATGATGCCACCGACGCACTCAAAGTGTTGCCGGAAGACCAAGTTCAAGACGCACAAAACCAACTCCTCGAGAAACGCACCGAAGTGTTTCGCGATGCCGAGTTGTGGGCCGAGAAAGGTTCAGGGGCCGAAGAGGAAACCGGCAAGTCACCGCTCGATGCCGGTTTCCTGATGTGGCCGAAAGAACGGTTAGCGGACTACGAAGCGGACCCGAACGGCTCGCTTGTCGGGCAGATTCAACAAGCCGCCAAAGCGATTCAAGCCGAAGCGGACCGGTTCGTGATTTTGGGAATTGGCGGTTCGTACATGGGCGCGCGAGCGATGTTCGAATCGCTGTGCGTGCCTTATCACAACGAGTTGCCAAGTGCCTCCCGGCAATCCGGCGAGACGACGATCCCGCGAATTTATTTCGAGGGAAACAATCTCGACAACGACACGACGACCGGTTTGCTCGATCTGTTGAGCGCGACCTGCAAAGACACATCTGACCGTGATCAACGTTGGGCGTTGTCGGTCATCAGTAAATCTGGAGGCACACTCGAAACCGCGGTTTCTTTCCGTTTGTTCCGGCAAGCGCTCGAGAACTATTACGGTGCCGATTCGGAAGACAGCCGGAAATTGGTGATTCCGATTACGGGCGAAACCGGCAAGCTGCGAAGTCTTTCGAATGAGCGTGGCTACCCAACGATTTTCCCGATTCCCGATGGTATCGGCGGTCGATTTTCTGTGCTGACCGCGGTCGGATTGCTGCCGGCGGCGGTGATGGGAATCGATATCGTCGAGCTATTACGGGGAGCGGCCGATATCACCGATCAGTTCCGCACTGCAGGTCCGAACGAGAACCCCGTTCTCGACTATACCGCCGTCTGTCACATTGCGGAGAACCAGGGCTTGATGACGCGAGTCCTCACGACTTGGGGGGCTCGACTGGAATCAGTTGGTTTGTGGTATGATCAGTTGTTGGCTGAAAGTCTTGGGAAGGAAGATCAAGGCGCGTTGCCGCTGACGGTGGTCAACACACGTGACTTGCATAGCCGCGGGCAGCAACATCAGGAAGGTTGTCCCGACAAATTATTCACGAACTTGATTGCCGAAGAACCAAGTAGCGATCCGCTCGCACTTCCCAAAGCGACACGGAACGAAGACGAGCTTAATCAACACGCAGGCAAAACGATGCCGCGATTCTTGCGGGCGGCGATCGAAGGCACCAATCAAGCGTATCGCGAAGTCGAGCGACCGACCGCAGACTTGATCATGCCAAAACTCGACGCTTACCACATTGGCCAGACATTTCAGATGTTCATGCTCGCCACGGTGTTGGAAGGGCAACTCATCGACATCAACCCTTATGGCCAACCGGGAGTCGAGGCTTACAAGAAGTTCATGAAGGAAAATCTGGAAAACGGTTGAGGTGAAAGACCGTTTCAGTTGCCGAACTCAAATGGGGACGGTCCGAACTCGCTCGATGAATCTGGAGGGCCGACAGGTTTGGCTGAATGACCGCTGCCACTTCGGTTCACTTCATCGGTGAGGTAGCTCACGAATCGTGGGCTCGCCTGGTTGATGATAATCACTTGGCTTTGGGCCTCTGGTTGATTGAGCGGTCGTACGATACAAATCACTTCTGCATTCCCGACGTTCTTTAGAGCGTCGGGAATTTCTGATTCTTGGCTGGCTTGTGTGAGCGAATTCCGGGTTTCGCCGACGAAATTGTTACGGTCCGTGTGTGAGGCCAATTGTGTCTCGCCGATGGGTTGGTCTTCAAAAAGTTGACCGTAGCCGCAACGACGAAGCAATCCATGAATCGCTTCCAACCCTGCGTATAATCCCCGATGCTCTTTGTAGTTCGAGCGGATGCAAACGCCGACAACTTGACCATCGCTGGAAAACAGCCCGCCACCGGATCGCCCGCGAATTGGCGTTCCGGTGCATTCGACGTTCGCAGGGCCGTCGTATCGGTTTAACGCGGTGACTTGGACATTCTGCACGGACGGATTTTCGCCACCGCCGCAACCGACACTTGTGACCGCCTGGTCAACTTGCAACGCCGTGTTGAAACTGGCGATCTGAGTTTGCGGCAATGGTTTCTCACTGACGACCGAAAGCAGACCGACGTCGGCGTCGAGATCGAAGTCGATCAACTCACCAGGAATCGTGTCGACAGTGCCGTTCTGGAAAACGTCGACCTCGATAACGGCTTCGCTGCTCAGGGTGCGGAATAGGTGGCCGCAGGTCAAAATCAAAAAACGGTCGCCGTCTTGACCGACAACCGTTCCCGAACCAAAGTTCACGCCCTGCTCATCTTGTAGTCGAATCCGAACACTCCAGAGCAAGGGATCGTTGCCAGCAGGCTGCGACGGAGTCGTTGTTGTTTTCTCCAGCGGAATGGTTGTCGCGGCCGCCATTTCAACAGGTTTTCCCTGAGGCGGACGATTCTCTGACGGGGCCGGGAACGGGAAATCGAACGAAGATTTGGAATCGGCTGCTGCGCGAGTCTTTCCTTCACTGCTAGCAACCTGCACAGGGGCTTTTCGTTCGCGGGTCGGTGGCGGTCCGGTCGGAATTTGAGTCAGCATTCGCTTGAGTTGTGCTTCCGCCGTCATCCCAACCGAACGTGTCCGTTCTTTGCCGTCAATCACTAGAACAAAGGCGGGAATACTGCGGACATTGTATTTCTTGGCCAGATCGGGACGCTGATCAATATCGACTTTGACAATGGGATATCCTTGGCGTTTCAATCGAGAAACAACAGGATTCATCTGCTGACAAGGGCCACACCAAGTCGCGGTGAAATCGAGAAGAACTCCGCGGCTGTTTGCCGGTTCCGCACTGATAGCGGACAGCACAATGAGTGCAAGAGCGTTCATCGGTCAACTCCTGGATCGATGTCGAAGAGGTTCGGGCAGAAGTGCCATGCGATATCAGCGAACGTGAAATCGCGTGATGGGAAGCAAGATTCGGTTCAAGCCCAAGTGAGGCAGAACACATACTTCCACTGCCAGAATGGTCGATGCAGGACATCGGGAATTGGATTGACCAACGCGAGAAAACTGAGAGATTGATTCATGGTCCAGGCCTCCTTGCCCGAACGGCCAAGTTTTCACTCGACCGATTGTAAATTGTCCAAGAATCGGCGATCAATTTACAACAGACAATGTCGATCCGTGACGTTGCCGCGTTGTTCAGGCCAGGAGAAACTCGGATCATCCCAGTCAATTGGCCGACGATCAACCGTTACGAAGCTACCATGCAACCGGCATGCCAGACCATCGGTTTTCACAGATTACCGATGGTCGCAATGTTACTTCGAGGGTGGTAGACCGACGTCGAAGGCCATGTAAGGCGTATCGCCGTCTTCTTTCCAGCGGTCGAAGCTGCGAGGTGTGCCGGCGGTCCAGCGATGCATGGTGACCGGACCATAAGGGACCGCGATGGTGTTCAACCCCGGTTTTAACTCATGCCACGTACCATTAACGTTCATACGTGCAGATCGTTCCGTCCAGTTGTACAGCCGCACTTCCGCACTGACCTTGAGCGCCCGACGTAACTCCATTCGTTGCTTGGCATCGGTAAGTAGGGTCGCTGTGGGATCGTTCGTCGAGAGCGTTTGCAACTCATCGCGCAAGTCCTGATTCGCCTTTTCCAGCGTTCGGACCTGATCCTTCAGCAGGACAAGATCGGCGTTCTGTTTCTGCAAGCCATCGACTTTTTGATTTAACTCTGCGATGGTCGCTCGCAGCTCACGAAGGTCCGCCAGCAAGTTTGTCCACTCCGTGATGGTAATCGTCTCTGCATCCGAAGTTACAACGGTTTCCATCGGGTCGGAAGAGGTTTGCGTTGCCGGAGCGACGACCTTTTTGGCGGTCTCGGTCTCCACTTCGGTCTCTGTTTCTTCCGTGTTGGTACCATCGGTATTGGAGCTATCAGGATCGGACGGAGACGGATCGGTTTCGTTCTCGAGAGCCGTCAAAAACTCTGGGGCACCGGGGGCGGAGATGCTCGTGGGAGCCGGGGTTTTTTCGGCGGCAGCCGGTTTCTGTGCGTGCGCAGCCGAACTCAAACCAAGCACGCAAGCAGCCAGGAATGCGAAGTGAATAGAATGAGGTTTTTCGCTCATCAGTCGTTCCCATCTTTTCGAATCCGAGGAAAACTACATCCTCAACAGTAACGATGCTTCACAAACCGACTTTTGTCAATGGCCCACGGTCGGATCATGTCGATTCCATGACATTCGAAACCCGTTCCGGTGAGGCTGACGTGGTCAGGTAAAATATACGGCCAACGGTTGCCGCGTTGCGAACCGTCGGTCGAATGCGGTATACCGGAAACACAACTTGAATGAGTCCCAGTCAATTCGGGACACGGTATGCCCCGGTTGGCTTTAACTAGGAAATACCGTGCCATTTCTCCGGAATCATCGATGAATTTGGATTTCCCCAGGCTCCGTTCGGGCAATGTGTCACTGAGGTATTTCGTCTTGGTGATGTCGATCGTTGGCTTCGGGAAGTTCGAAGCGGTCGCGGAGGAGAAACCCTTCAATCCGCGTGGCATCTCGGGAAGCATCTTGCTACACGGCGGACAAACAGCGGACGAAGATTCGGTCCGGCGGTTTCTGGAATTGGCTGGTGGTGCAGAGCAAGCCAAAGTCGCTGTGCTGACCGGACTCGCCGATGACAACCCCATCGATCCGCTCGCCATCTTGCGTTTCTGGAAAGAACAGGGGGTGAAAGACGTTACGATTTCGCAACCCGACAAGCGGGTGACGCGAAACGATGAGGAACTTCTCGAGCGACTCAAAACCGTGACGGGCGTTTGGATACTCGACGGTTCGCGGGACTCCCTATTGAATGCTTTTGCACGTTCACCCGTTGAAGCTTCCCTAAAGGAGTTGTTGAAACGTGGTGGTGTGGTCGCCGGTATCGGTCGCGGTGCTGAGCTCATCGGTTCACGAGTGCAACTTAATGACCAAGATAGCGTCGCCGGGCTCGATCTACTTCCGGATTCGATGATTCGAACTGACATCGATCAAACATCCAGTGATCTCCGTGTTATGGGCGGTCACGTCGGTTATTCATTGCCGCCGAATGCCGCCTTGTTGGTCGGCTGTGATCCCGGCCAGCTCGATCTCCGGAATCGTCGTGCGTACGGTGGTGGGAATCTGGATCGTGGGCGGACGATCTACACGCTTGGAACGGATCCTGTGACAGTGTCACTGGCGAAGTCTTCGCAGCGTCCGGCGATGTCAGCCCAAGTTCCGCCGAATCGCGTGGTCGATCTGACAGCATTACGCCGCTCGGCTCATGAACGTCACACTAACGATTTTCCGCCTGTGAAGACCGGTGTGCCTGAGGTCCCCAATGGGACTTTGGTCATTATTGGCGGGGGCGGAATGCCGAAGGACATCGTGCAAGCGATCATCGATGCCGCCGGTGGACCGGATGCGAAGTACGTGGTGTTACCAACTGCTGTGCCCGAACTGCTTGCGATGCGGTCGGGAGTGCCTCGATTTTTTCCCCAGTTCGGGGCGCTCGACGTGACCGTGCTTCCGCAGGTCGGACACGAGCAAGTCAGTCGCAAAGCGTACTTGAAGACCATTCGTGAGGCCGACTGCTTGTGGTTCGGCGGTGGTCGACAATGGCGATTTGTCGATGCGTACGCAGGCTCGCCGGCCGTGGACGAATTTCATGCGGTGTTGAAACGCGGCGGTGTCGTGTGTGGAAGTTCGGCGGGGGCCTCCATTCAAGGGGAATACCTCGCCCGCGCTAACCCGCTGGGCAATTTAGACATCATGGCCGAAGGTTACGAACGCGGTTTCGGTTTCCTGCCAGGTGTCGCGATCGATCAGCATTTTTCGCAGCGGAACCGGTTTGACGATCTGTTGCAACTCGTGAAAACGTACCCACAGTTTCTCGGTATCGGAATTGACGAAGCGACCGCTATTATGGTTCGCGGACATGTTGCGACGGTGCTCGGGGATCATCACGTTTTCTTCCTCGACGCGGATCCGATCGATGCAAGCACTCGCCAGGTCCGAGTGACAAAACTTGAAGCAGGGGACCGCTACGACCTCAAACTCAGGCGACATATCCTCGACGAAAAACAACCTGCCGTCGCGGAACCGGCGGCATCACGGAACTTGAAGTCTCAAAGAAATCAGTAGGATTCTAGGAAACAAATCAGCGTGTCAGATTTTCTTCAACTTGCCGGGCGACCGGTACTTGTATTCGGATTGGCAAACCGCAAGAGCGTGGCGTTCCACGTTGGCAAAGTTCTCGCGGAAGCCGGGGCAAAGGTGTTGTATTCCGTTCGCTCACCCGCTCGCAAAGAGTCAGTCCAAAAACTCGTCGGCGACTCGCCGGTGTTCGTCTGCGATTTCGAATATCCGGAGCAGATTGAACAACTCCAAATCGATGTCGCAAACACACTCGACGGTGAGAAACTTCAAGGACTCGTGCATTCGGTGGCGTTTGCCGACTACTCCGCTGGTCCATTGCCGTTTGAACAAACACCACGAAACGCATTTCTGCAAGCCGTCGATGTGTCCTGTTATTCGCTGCTTGCCGTCTCGAATGCGTTTCGGCCCATGCTCGATCCCGAAACCGGGAGTGTGGTCGCGATTTCCATTTCGACAACGCGAATGGCCGCCGAAAACTACGGGTTCATGGCACCCGTGAAAGCGGCTCTCGATTCGTCATTGTGTTTCTTGGCGAAGTCCTTTTCGACGGATTCGAAGGTCCGGTTCAATGCGGTGAGTCCGGGGTTGTTGAAGACAAGTGCGTCGGCGGGAATTCCGGGGTATGTCGATAGCTACTTATTCGCCGAACAAGCGACACTTCGACGGGAAGCCGTCCAGACGGAGGAGGTTGCCAACACGGTGGCGTTCCTGCTCAGCCCGCGTTCGTCCGGTATCAATACGCAGGGGTTAGTCATCGACGCCGGCATGTCGGTCAATTACTTCGACAAGGACATCGTCACCGCTTACCAAAACGGGGCGAAGTAGCCTTACGCTCGCAATTCATTTCTTAACTTGGACGATTTTCGAATCTCATATGTCGACTTCACCTCGATTTCCCCGTCGTCGTCGGACATCCAGCCTCGACCCGACAACCACGTTTTTTCCACCCGCCCATCGGCAAAACTCGGAATGGGAAATCACGCTGTGTGGTGACCTGAGTGATCGGCAGTCGGACTTGATTAGTCGGATCGTCGAACTACCACGGCGAAGTCGTGGCTTGATCTATTTCGATTCCAATGGCGGCAATGTCTATACCGGACTCGGGTTGGCCAGTTTGATCCGCTTACGCGGGTTGCAGGCGATTGGAGTGGTGGCGGGCGAATGTTCTTCCGCCGCCTTGTTTCCATTCGCCGCCTGTCAACAGCGTTACGTAACACCGCATTCCACGTTGTTGTTTCATCCGATTCGATGGCAGAGCGATGAAGACGTGCGTTACGAAGAAGCCGTCGAATGGGCCAGACATTTCAGAACGTTGGAAGTCGATCTCGATCAGTTGTTAGCTCGGTTGTTCGGAATGGATTTCGATCAATTGCAGCAATGGACCCGTCCGGGGCGGTTCATCACTGGGCCTGAGTTGGTCGAAGCCGGTCTTGCAAAAATGGTGAACCTCTTTGACGACGACATCTGGAAGCAGCTCTAACCCGAAACTCCTTTCTCTGATGGCCGTGCATGATCACGCTGAATCGTCTGACAAAATACTATGGGCACGACGTTGTGGCCGTCGAAGACCTATCGCTGTCGGTCACGGGTGGCGAAGTTTATGGGTTACTGGGCCCGAATGGTGCCGGTAAAACGACCACATTGAGGATGGTGCTCGGATTGCTCGAACCGACTCGTGGTGACGCTTCGATTCTGGGGCGTTCGGTGTCCACGGAACCGATGATGGTCAAACGCCAGATCGGTTTGGTGTCGGCCAGCGCGGGGCTGTATCAATGGCTCACGCCACGGGAGATGTTGCATTATTTCGCGACTGCATACGGCTTATCCGCCAGTCGCATTCAGGAACGTACCGAGACGTTGACCGAACTGATGGACCTCGGGCGGTTTCTTGATCGTCGTTGTGCCACTTTAAGCACCGGTCAGAAACAACGAGTGAATCTCGCTCGGGCGTTGGTACACGATCCGCCAGTGGTACTGCTCGACGAACCGACGCGTGGTTTGGATGTCGTGGGTTCGCAGGTCGTGTTCGAATATGCGGCCCTGCTTCGCAGTCAGGGGAAAGCGATCGTTGTGTCGACTCATCAACTCGATGAAGCCGAGCGATTGTGCGACCGATTCGGTTTGTTGCATCGCGGACGGTTGCGATACGAGGGCACACTCCCCGAATTGACCGAGCAAACCGGACGAGGTTCGCTGGTTGAGATGTTTCTGATGTTGCTCGAGAGTGATCATAACCCAGGTGCCGACTCATGACCGCGCTGCCTCCCGAGTCGGACGACGCCACCGACGGAAGACATCTCAATTCGTTCTTGCAACGCGAGTTGATCACCAAGGAACTCCGCGAGACGTTGCGGGATCGACGGACGATCATCACGTTACTGGCGATGCCGATTTTACTGTACCCCATGCTCGGGCTGGGGTTTCGCTTCTTGGCCGTTCAGGAAATCGCACAAGAGAATCCGGAAGTTCGGATCGGTTTGGCGACCGAAGAGGAAGCGACCTGGTTGCGTGACGTGCTCGAACGCGGCGAGGAACTGCTCCAAGCCGAGTCACCCACGAAGAACACGGCGACCGTGCAATACATGATGCTGGAAGATCCCAGCGGAGGTGGATTGCGGGAAAACATCGTCAATGGCCAAGCCGACTTGGGCGTGCGGGTGAGTTTTGACGAAAATCGCCGAGACAATTCCGCGGTAATTACGTTCATTCAGAAGTCGAATTCGAAGTACAGCCAGGATGCCGCCGCGTATGTGGAAGATCGGCTTCGTGTGCTCGAACTCGATCTCCTCACGCAAGTTGTCAAACGAGTGGATCGGAATTTCGATCGTCCTTTCTCGCAGCGGACGGAATGGATCGAAGGCAAAGAGTCGACGTCTGCAATTCTCGGTTTGCTTCCGCTGGTATTGCTGTTGATGACGGTAACGGGCGGGGTGTATCCGGCGATCGATCTCACTGCCGGTGAACGTGAACGCGACACGATGGAAACACTGATGGCAATGCCGATCCCGAAGTTTCGGATTCTGATTGCCAAGTTCGTCGCCGTCTTGACCGTCACGTTGATGACGGGTGTGATGAATCTTGTCGCGATGACTGCGACAGTGTTCGCATTGTCGCTTGAGAACACGTTATTCGGCGAGCAAGGTTTAACGCTGGTGCTGGGCCTTCAGTTGTTCTGGGTGCTGTGCGTATTCGCGGTGTTTTACTCCGCCGTCCTCTTGGTGCTGACGAGTTCCGCCAAGAGTTTCAAAGAGGCTCAAGCATATCTGATTCCCTTGTTGTTAGTTTCGCTCACACCGGGGCTCATCATTTTCCTACCAGGTTGGCAGTTGAATCAGACCACATCCATCGTGCCGGTGATCAATATGTTGTTGCTCGCACGGGGGTTGTTCGAAGGCACTGCCACGTTATTGCCGGCTGCGGTGGCGACGGTTTCGACGTTGCTTTATTCGGTGGCGGCACTCGCGATGGCGGCGAAAGTCTTTGGTGCGGACGCAGTCGCGGTGGGTAGTCGTGGCGGTTGGAACGACTTGATGCAACGCCCGGACTCCGAACAAACTCGCCCGGAATGTGCGACCGTCTTAATGACGATGGCCGCCTTGTTTCCCGCGTTTTTCGTAGCGTCTGGCTTGCTCGGTCGGTTCGCAGGGACTTCGATGATCGTCCGTTTGGTCTCGTCCGGGATTCTCACAGTGACCTTGTTCGCGGTCGTTCCGATCGTCGTCATGATTTGGCGACGTGTCCGGCTTTCGAGCGGACTCGGACTTCACAGGGCATCACCACTCACTTGGCTTGGTGTTGTGCTATTGGGACTGAGCTGTTGGCCGTGGGTGTTTGAACTCGTCGTCTCGCTTCAAAGTTGGACGCTCGCATCACTCGAAGAAGCGAAACGTCAGCAAGTCGAGTCTTTGTTACTCGCTTGGAAAGCGATTCCGTTGCCTATTGTGGTGTTCTGCTTGGGAATTTTGCCCGGGGTTTGCGAGGAGATTTTTTTCCGCGGCTTCTTTATGTCCGGGATCCAGACGCAGGCCAAGGGGCGGGGCAGTATTGTGGCGGCTGCAGTCGCGTTCGGTGTGTTTCATATCGTGCTTGCCGGTGGAGCGGCTCCCGAACGCTTGCTGCCGAGCACACTTATGGGGCTGATCTTAGGTTGGGTTGCGTGGTCGAGTGGGAGTGTTTTGCCGTCGATTGTCATGCACTGTATTCACAACTCGACTCTACTCACGATTGCGTCGTTCCGCGATGAACTGACCGGGTGGGGCTTGGGGAATATTGAACAATCGCATCTGCCGACGGAGTGGCTGGTTGGTTCGCTATTGGGGACGGCCGTCGGGTGTGCGTTCGTGTGGTTTGGCAATCGCGGAAAGGATGCGACGGCATGAGTCGGCATTGGCTCAATCGACTGATTGTCCCAAGATTCGTCTGGGACTTCTGGCGATTCAAGATGACGCTCACCGGGCGAATGCTCTTGGGGTGTATTTTCTTCGCATCCTTTGGGCTGATTACCATTCAAGTGCCGATTTTCTTCACGTATTCGGCTTTGTCAGCCTTGCTGATTTTGGCGTTTCTCGTGGGGTTGCTTTTCCGCCCGCGGGTGCGGTTGGACGTCACCCTCCCAAGTCGTGTTTCCGTCGGGGAATCAGTGAAAGGGCGGGTCCGTGTGACTAATCGTTCCCGATGGCCCGCGTTCGATATTTCCGTGGGCTTCATCGATCTTACCCGAACGCTCAAACATCTTGATCATGAGGTCTCGACCATCGCGATTGGCTCGACAGATTCTGTGGACTTGCCCATCACGATTGAAGCCCATCGCCGGGGATTGCATCAACTCAAAGAATTGCGGGCTTACAGTTCGTTCCCGTTCCACCTGTTTCGGAGCGGGTCTTCGCGGACGCAACTACCGCCGTTGCTGGTGGTGCCCAAGTTCTACCCGTTGACGGATCTCGACGTACCGGCGAACACGCGTCATCAACCGGGCGGAATCGCGCTGACCTCGCGGGTGGGAGAGTCTTCGGAGTACATCGGCAACCGCGACTACGTGCCCGGCGAACCTGTACGGCGGATCGATTTCCGTGCGTGGGCACGCACCGGGCAACCGGTGCTGCGGGAGTATCAAGAGGAGTATTATTGCCGGGTGGCCGTCGTGCTGGACACGCACGTTACTCCGCGAAAGTTTTGGATCGGCTTCAAAAAGTGGGACCATGAATGGTACTTCCCGCACGAAGACGGCCCAGAAACATACGCCGAGTTGGAAGCTGCCATCAGTCTCACGGCTTCGATCGCCGACGCCTTGGGACGCGAAGAGTACCTGATCGATCTCTTCGCCGCCGGTCCGGAATTGTACGCGTTTCGGTCCGGTCGCAATCTGGCTCACTTCGAAAACCTGTTGGAAATCCTCTCGTGTGTAGAAGCGACCCGGGAGAATCCACTCGCAAAAATCACTCCGAGAATCGTCGATGAACTCGGGCAGATTTCGACAGTCATTTGCGTACTGTTGGACTGGGACGAATCGCGACGCGATCTTGCGCGGGCGGCACAGGAAGCGGGCTGCCAACTCAAACGTGTGATCGTTCGCAACGGACCAACCACGTTGCCGTTGGACGATCCGGAATTCGGCCAATGCCCGCAGTTCACGCCGGCCCAGGTTGAATCCGGCGGGATCGAATATTTATAGAACGCGTTCAAACCGAGAAAATGACAAAGCCCCCGTCTGACCAAAACTCGGTCGGACGGGGGCTTAAAATTTCTTAGGACTCGTTTCCCGATCTTCTATGCGGCGCGACGAACGGAGTTCGAGCCCAGCCGTCCGCAGGCGTTCGCAATGCCTTCGACGACGCGGTCTTGCTGTTCGTTGGTCAGCTCTGCGTAAACCGGCAACGCGAGGACTTCCCGGCATGCCCGCTCGGCTTCGGGGAAATCACCGGCTTTGTATCCCAAGCTGGCAAAGCAGGTTTGTTGGTGCAACGCCTTTGGATAGTAAACCGCTGCTCCGATTTGTTGCTCGCGGAGGCTATTTAGCAACGCATCTCGTCGGCCGTCTCCAGGGACTCGGAGGACGTACTGGTTATAGACGTGTGTCCGGTCCGGCAATGTCGGTGGCAGGGTGGCGATGTCGGTCAAACCGTATTGCTCGAACAGTTCCTCATATCGAGCCGCATTGTCACGACGCGCCTCTGACCAGTCATCGAGATGTCGCAGTTTGACCTGCAAAACCGCTGCCTGAAGCGCATCGAGTCGGCTGTTCAATCCGACTTCGATGTGCTCGTACCGCCCGACGTCACCGTGAACACGCAAGCTGCGAAGTCGTGTGGCGAGGTCGGCGTCGTCGGTGGTGACCATGCCACCGTCACCAGCACCGCCGAGGTTTTTCGTCGGGAAGAAACTGAAACATGCCACCGTGCCCAGCACTCCGGTACGACGACCACGATAGGCGGCCCCGATCGCTTGAGCGGCATCTTCAACGATGTTCAATTTGTGTTCGACGGCCAAACGCCACAGCGGTTCCATCTCGGCCGTTTGACCGAACAAGTGAACCGGCATGATGGCACGGGTCCGCTCGGTGATGGCCGCTTCAACCTGAGCCGGGTCGAGATTGAAACCGTCCGGTTCAATGTCGACAAAGACCGGTGTCGCTCCCACGCGGTGAATCGAACTCGCGGTGGCGAAGAACGTAAACGGGGACGTGATGACTTCATCACCGGGACCGATGTCGAGCGCCATCAACGCTAAGATCAATGCATCCGTTCCGGAGGCACAACCGATCGCGTGTCGGTTATCGCAGTACTTTGCGATTTCCTGTTCGAACTCGAGGACGTTGTCGCCGAGCACGAAAGATTGGTTGGCGAAGACGGCTTGAACCGCTTCTTGAACTTCCTGTTCGATCGTTTGATACTGAGCGACCAAATCGATCAACGGAACCGGTGTCGGTGCGTACTGAGAACCCTGAGCCATCAGCGACTCCATTCGCATCAGGATGTCGAAAAGCCGAAATAAGGCGAGAGAAGGGCCGGAAACTATGCGGTTCTGAATTTTGTGTCAAGATGGTTTTGACCGTGGATGCACCGCACATATCAATTTTCGCCGAGACGTTCTTTCCGGCCACTGCTGGGATTTGGTTTTGGAGTTCGGTAAAATGTTTGGAATCAATTCCTCACTACACTGAGAACAAATATGTCCAAGCCGAAGAAACCCGCATCTATAAAGAAGTTATTTGTGCTGACCGCCATCTGGTTCGTTGTCATGATCGGCGGCGGATTGCTGGTGATGTTCTTGACGATCGATAAAAGTGCTCCCAACCGGGTCACGCAAGCGAAAGTCGAGAAACTCGGCACGGGGATTGGGACTCTGACCGGTATCGGTGCAGCGGTAATTTGGTTGCCATTCGCCTACCGCAAGGGCAAGGAGAGACGCGAGGAAGCCGAGCGGAAAAAAGTCGCCAAGCAAAAACGTCCCCGGAAGTAGCCTCCTGCGGATTCGATCATTCCGATGAAGAACCCCACAGACGATTCGGAAGTCACACCCTTTGAACAAGCTGCCAACGAGCGGCCGCCCGGTTTCTTTGCCGAGTTTCTATTGTTCCTCGGTGAGAACAAGAAGTGGTGGATGTTACCGATCCTAATCTCGCTGCTGTTGTTCGGGGTGTTAGTCATGCTGTCCGGTTCGGTGGCAGCACCGTTCATTTATCCTCTCTTTTAAGTCATCTTTGCAGCGACGATTGTCTTGGATTGTGAAGATGCGGGGGATAGAGAAACCCTGTGTGCTCTCTCCGGTTCAAATTGTGGAAATGCAGGCTAATCGGCACGTTCAGAATGTTGAACACCTGATTGACGACTGTTATAACGAGTCAACTGCTGGATACGAAAAACCAGACGCAATCCTGAGGAGAGGCAACATGGCCGACGAACAAAACCCGGAAGAAACAGTGGAACACTCTGAGCCAACCCAACCGGTCCCCGCCGAACAAGCCCAAACGGCTCAAACGACGATCCAAGTCAAAGACGAAAACGTGATCGCCGCGTACTCAAACTTCTGTCGCGTCTCCAGCACGCCGGAAGAGTTGATTCTCGATTTGGGTCTGAACCCCCAACCGTACGCGACCGGCCAACAAACGGTCAACGTTTCGCAACGGATCATCATGAACCACTACACCGCCAAGCGTCTGTTGAGCGCATTGAGCATGGCGTTGCAACGTCACGAGCAAGCCTTCGGCGTTCTGGAAACCGATGTCCGCAAACGCGTGAAGCAACAATAGTTGATCGCGTTTTCGCAGTTGCGAAACGCTCTATCAACTTGCGGATTTCGTGAATCGAATCGACAATGAAGCCCTTGAGGATACCCTCGGGGCTTTTCGCCTGCGCCGCCTTGGCTCTTGAAGAAATCAATTATGACCGACGACGCCAACCCCGACGATCAATCCAAGCCTTCGGATCAACCTTGGAGCGAGCAAATCCGGCATTCCCAGGTTGGTGCTCGAGTTCCGTCACATGTGGCCAAGGGGGTGTTCTCGACAGGGGCGGTCGTCCTCGAAGGTGCTCAGGAATTCGCGTTGGATTTCCTCCTGCGAATGGCCAAGCCGCAACAAGTCGTCGCCCGAGTGATTCTGACGCCCTATGTCCTCAAGCGTTTTGCGGATGCACTCCGTGAAAACTTGCGAATGTACGAGAATCAGTTCACCGATCAACGGATCAAACCTCTGCCATCGAAGTCGGAAGACTCACCGACACCCGAGTCGCAAGCACCCGAAGGAAGTTCTCCCGCCGCCTCCCAAGGTTCGATCCCGGAAGCGAATATCGCGATGGCGGGAGCAGGAATCGACTCGCCGGAGAAGTCAGGAAGCAGTCAGTCCGCGAATCAGTCGTCCAATTCCGGAACCTCGATTACCGAACTGTACGACTCGCTCAAGTTTCCCGATGAGATGCTCGCCGGTGTTTACGCAAATGCTGTGATGATTGGGCATACGCCATCCGAATTCTCGTTCGACTTCATTACGACCTTCTTCCCGCGATCTGTGGTGGCCTGTCGTGTGTTCATGTCGGCAGGGTCTGCACCGATCCTGCTAAACTCTCTCACGCACGCCTATGACCAACACCTCCGCAAGCGTCAGCAACCGCCGCCCCCGGAAGGGTAAGCGTCTACTGCATCAAGACCTTATGACGCAATCGATTGCTTCGCGAAATTGACGTTGTCCTGTATTGCGCCCCGATTTAAGATTCGGCCGCAATGGTCAAGTGTTGACGGCGTCGTGGGGCACCCGCGCGTTAGAGTTCAATCGATTCTCGGCGAGGGACGAATCATGGATGTTCGCGTGCGTACTGCTGTCTTGTCGGTCGTTTTGCTGTTGATTTCCGCAAGCAACGCGACTGCACAGTCCCTTGGGCTCGAAGGTTTTCCATCACGAACGAGTGCGGTTTCAAAGAGCATCACCGCGGATGGCAAAACGGCGATTCTCAAGAATTGCTCGCTGTCGTTCGTCGATAATGTCGAACTGGCGTTCCAACAAGGCGGCGTACTCGACTTCATCGTTGCCGAGGGGCATCGGGTTGAGGACGGGGAAACTGTCGCCCATATCCAAGATGCGGTCGTTCAGGCTTCTTTCGAAGTCGTCAAACGACAGGCGGAAAACGACATCGAAGTTCGGTACGCAAAAAAAGCGAGTGAGCTTCAACAGTTGGAATACGAAAGCGACCTGCGAGCGAACCGGTCGGTTCCTGGTACGGTTTCGGAACTCTCGCTGAACGAACAACGGCTAGCCGTACAAAAGTCGCTTCTGCAATTGGAACAAGCCGAAAACTCCCAGGCCATCGAACGTCTGCGGCTCAAAGAAACCCAGGAACGGTTGTTTTTGCACCGTCTACGTGCTCCGTTCGCCGGGACGGTTCGCACCCTCCACAAGCGACGAGGCGAAGCTGTGCAAGAGGGCGAACCGGTCATGGAACTGGTGAATTCGGACCGTGTGCGTGTCGAAGGTGAGATTCACGTTAGTGAAGCGTCTCGTCTCCAGGTCGGCATGCCGGTCGTTGTCCATTTGAGCTATGACGGGATCACCGAATCGGATCGCTCGATTCCATTTTCCGGCAAAGTGACATCGATCGATTTGAAAGTCGAACCGGTGACATTGCTCGTCAAAGTGCGAGCCGAAGTTGAAAACAAGGGCAACATGCTCAAAGACGGCCTAACCGCCGACATGCGGATTTCCCTGAGTCGATAACGCCCCGGCGACTACGGATACCGAGTTGCCGCTTGGGCCGAGATCGTCACGCAGACCTGTTTCGTGACCGGCTTGAGATCACCCGCACTCAGAGTGAATCGAGCACAGTGCACGCCGGCTTCATCGGAGGTCAACGTCAGCGGGATGTCCTGCGACTGGCCACCGGCAAAATCGCCTAGGACTTTTCGGACGCGTTTGTCCGATCGGCCCGGGAAAATCAGGGCGTTGTCAAACTCGGCTTCGATGGTCACTTCGCTGGCCGGAAGATCGCCGGTGTTTTGAACGACCAATTTATACTCGATGGCTGCTCCCAGGCGATGATTGGCGGGAACACGGACACTCAATTCGAGTTCCGCCGGCTTGGTCTTCGGTTCCACAGGGCGGCGACTGGGGTAATCGGGTGGTTCTGTCGACCCCAGTGAATTGAGAAACGAGTTCGAGCTACCACTATCTGCGTCGGAATCTTCCAGGTCGGTCGGCGGTGTCAGGACTGGCCCGACAAATGAATTGGACGATGGCGACGATTCCTCTGGCGGTTCGACGGGCGTAGGCACACGTCGGTTGTAGGATTCCGCTGGGCGTCCGCTCAACGAAGGCTGAGCAGCCTGTGGAAGAGTCGGTGTAACCGGCCGGGCGGCTCCATAGTTCGGGTCAACCGGAGTCGGCGAACCATACGCCGGATCGGGAGAGGGCGTATTGTAGCTTGGTGTTGCCGGTGCGTATTGATAAGCCGGCGGTTGACTGTATGTCGCCACCGGTCGCGGCGATAGTTGGTGACACCCGATCAAAACGCTACTAAACAGCAGGCAAATTACCCAGGCTGAAAATCGGGATCGCCGGTTCGAGTCAAAACTCACAGCTGCACTCCACCTCAGACGGAACCGTCATCAGAAAACGTCGTTCGCTGCAAAAATCTTAGCTTATACCTCCTGAGAAACAGTGGACAATTCCCTGTGAGGCCGGGTTTTGCCGTTTTGAGGCGTTCTTTCACCGGGCTGGGTAAGCCGGAGAAGATTTGATGCCCATGCGAGCACTGTCACCACAAATCCGCGTCCGTGGAATTGCATTGGCGGGCCGATCTCCACATCATAGCGGTGATCAGATTTTGCAAGTTCGTCAGAGAAGTACGAAACCAGTGATCACGGGCTATTGCGCATTCTGTTCCCAGTTCTGCCAACAGATCATGCATGCTTGGCATGCGGAGAGTGATGGATGTGAATGTGGCACGGTTTTTGCGATTAGAACGGGCGACGAGCTCTCAACATTTGACCGGCTGTGAAGATCCAGAATGACTGGTTTTTAGCCTCCTTGCTGAATCTTCCAGCAACCCGCTCTGCCTAAACTTTTTGCATCAGTGCGTAATACTGAGGCATGGCATGGTGTCGCCAGGCCTTTTTTCGACCCTTCGATTCGACGAGAGGAAAATAGTAGGAATGTCTACCAAATCGAAACTTGAGTACATCTGGCTGGACGGTTATCAGCCGACCCAAAGCCTACGTAGCAAAACGAAGATCGTCAAAGACTTCAGTGGTAAGGTCGAAGACGCCCCGATGTGGTCTTTCGACGGCTCTTCCACCGAACAAGCACCCGGCGGTTCGTCGGACTGTCTGTTGAAGCCGGTTGCAGTCTTCCCCGACCCAGGTCGGAAAAACGGTTGGCTGGTTATGACCGAAGTGTTGAACCCCGACAAAACCCCACACCGTACCAACGGTCGGGCGACCATCGACGATGACGACGGGGATTTCTGGTTCGGTTTCGAGCAAGAATACACGATCTGGGATCCAGATACCGACAAGCCGATCGGTTTCCCGAAGATCGGATATCCTGGTCCGCAAGGTCCGTACTACTGTTCAGTTGGGGCCGGAAAGGCTGTCGGACGGGACATCGTCGAGCAACACCTCGATTTGTGTCTCGAAGCCGGTCTGAACGTGGAAGGCATTAACGCAGAAGTGATGATGGGTCAGTGGGAATTCCAAGTCTTCGCCAAAGGTGCTAAAGCTGCTGGCGACGAAGTTTGGGTCGCTCGCTACTTGCTCGAACGTGTTGCCGAAGAACATGCTGTGTCGATCAACTGGCACTGTAAACCCGTCAAAGGTGACTGGAACGGTTCCGGGATGCACGCGAACTTCTCGAACGCTACGTTGCGTGAATGCGGCGATAAAGCGACCTACGAGAAGATCTGCCAAGCATTCGAGCCACGCATCAAAGAACACATCGATGTTTACGGTGCCGATAACAACATGCGTTTGACCGGTCTTCACGAAACCCAAGCCATCGACAAGTTCAGCTACGGCGTGTCCGACCGTGGTGCGTCGATTCGGATTCCGATCGCAACCGTCGAAAATGGCTGGAAAGGTTGGCTGGAAGATCGTCGACCAGCATCGAATGCTGACCCGTACATGGTCGCCTCGGCGATTATCGCCACTGTGAAAAGTTCCGGCGTGGTCTAGGCTTTCCGGACGCAAATTGACTTCTAAGAGCTTCGAGAGTTCATCTCGAAGCTCTTTTTTGTTTCCGAATCTGGCGTTTGGAGACTCGCCGTTACTCTTCGCGGATCGTATGAAGCTGATCGATCGCGGGTGACGTAAGAACCGTTTTTGTGCCGGATGGCCAAAGGATTTCGACTTCGTCAATCTCCTCAGCACTGCCGAGCCCGAACGTGACTGTTTTCTCGACTTGTGATAAATAGCTTCGAGTTGGCATGACCGTCTGAATTTGTTTCTTTCCACCGGCTTGCAGAACAACCGTTGCTCCGATGGCGTCGTGGTTGGATTTTGTGCCGATCAGTTGGAATCGAACCCAGTTTCTTTGGGTGAGATCAAGATCGTTCCGCAAGAGACGAGCCGCCTTGCCAGAAGCCGTTAGGAGTACGTCGAGGTCTCCATCGTTGTCGATATCCGCATAAGCGGCGCCACGACCAACCATTGGAGCAACAAAGTCCTTGCCAACCTGTTCTTCGGTCAGTGGAACAAACTCCGTGGCCTGGCTTGCGTCCGCGTTCCAGAAGATTTTCGGAGGTTGGGCGTAGTTTTGGCTCGGCTGGACGCGATGAATGTCCTCTTCCAAGTGACCATTCGCTGAGAGCAGATCCGGACGACCATCAAGATCGAGATCGAGAAACAACGTGCCGAAGGTGAGGTCAAGCCGCGTTTGGGGACCCAGTCCGTTGGAAACGGCTTCATCGGAGAACGTCATTTGATCTGCTGGGGAGACATAGAGGGCCGTCATTTCATTGGCGAAGTTACCCACTGCGAGAGCCCAGTCCGCACGATCCCGCAGCCGAGCCACATCGACACCCATCGCACCTCGCGCACTGCCGTCAATGTCGAAAGCGACTCCGCTGATCGCACCAATCTCCTCAAAGGCATTTCCACCGATGTTGTGAAACAAGAAATTCTGCACGGTATCGTTGGCTACGAAGATATCCATGAGCCCGTCAGAGTCGAAATCGGCGAATGTCACACCGAGCGATTTCGCCATCGGTGCGTTTGTCGCGGGGTTGCGAACTTGGAGGCCGGACGTTTCCGTAATATCTGTGAATCGTTTGCCATCATTGCGAAAAAGGATTGGAAAAACCCCGGCGAAGTCTTGCGGCCGACCGTAGGCCCGCCCGCCGCCGGTGAGTTGAAAGTTCTGCGCCAAGTCATACTCACGAGACCAAACCACATAGTTGCAGACAAAGAGATCGAGATCGCCATCGTTGTCGAAATCGCACCAGCCCGCGCTGCTGCTGTAGGCATCATCAGGCCCGGCGACCCGCATGGATTTGGTGACGTCTACGAAGACTCCGTTGTCGTTACGAAATAGCCGGTTCGATCCGACGGCCGTCAGGTACAAATCCGAGTCGCCGTCGTTGTCGTAGTCACCGATCGCACAGCCCATTCCGTACAGTGAAACATCGAGGCCGGCGGCTTGGGTGACGTCAGTGAAGTTTCCGGTACCGTCGTTGGCATAAAGTTTCTGAGTTGCGGCGGTATCACTGTTTTTTCGGTCGGTCCAACGACGCGAGTTGACGAACAACAAGTCGGCATCACCGTCGTTATCGTAATCGAAAAAACCACAGCCTCCGCCCATGGTTTCCGGGAGAAGCTTATCACCGGTTGCGCCATTCTCATGATCGAAATCAATCCCGGCAACGGAGGTGATGTCGACAAAGGGAATCGATGGCAAGTCGATCTTCGGCTGCTCGCGAATTTCGGGCAACTTTGTGGGAGCCGCTTCGACGACTTGCTCGGTGGGTTGTGAAATCCACCAATAAATACCGCCGCCGATCAAGCCGAGGGCAGCAACCGTTCCCGCAACAATGACCGAACGACGAAATGCGGCTTGAATGACCTCATCGTCGCTGTTTTCGGGACGTGAATCATCGGACATAGGACACCTAATTTCCAAGAACTCGGCAAACGTTTGCCGTCTCTATCGGTTATGTTGAAAGCGTTTTACTCTGCGGTCGCGGGGCGATCGAGCGGGTAAATGACGACCGCCTCCGAGGCATGGTTCGCTGCCGGATACTTTTCGCGAGCCAACCGAACCGCCGTGTCGCGGGCGTTGTCATCGGGTTTGTACCGGGCGTGCAATTCCTGATGTTTCTCGGCATTCTCCGTGTCGCCGAGTTCCCGGTAAAGCAGGGCCAAGTTGTAATGCGCGTCGACATTCTCGGCATCGAGTTTGAGCGTCTTCTGGTACTGTTCGACGGCTGCCTTGAGAAACTGCTCGCGTTCTGCTTGACGCTCGTCTCCCCGTTGTTGCCGAGCTAGGTCGAACAGTGTTTGCCCAAGCAGGTTGATGACAACATAGTCATCCCGAAAATCGAAACCGCGTGTCTTCATCTCCGTTGTTGGTCGAGAAAGCACGGATCGAAAGTTCTCTTGGGCAGCCGCAAGACGCCCCTGTTCACGGTTCAATACACCCGCTAACCAATTCACCGTCCACTGCGGGGCAGCCGGATCGGTGTGAGCAGCGGCTCGGTTCAGAGCGTCGGTCGCCTCGTCGATTCGTCCTTCCAATTCCAGAACGCGTGCCAAGTTCAATGGGCCGTCATATCGTCCGAGCTTTTCGACTTGCGAAAACGCATCAGCAGCCTGGCGAAGTTCCGCTTTTCCTTTCAGCAGCAGTCCGATTCCGTAATCGTTCCAACGCTGCCATTCAGGAATATTCGTCGACTGCTCCGGCGTTTGCCGATCGCTTCCGGCGATTGGAAACGTCATGGAATCTTCCGCGAGCTTCACGATTGGAAGTGGGTTTGCGCCGTCGGCAAACTCGGCTTTGCCACGGAAATCTAAATCATCCGGCTTAGCAGAGTCAGCGGCGAATTCCATTAACACATTGTCGAACTTGCGATAGTTCAGTCGCAAATCGACTGTGATCGGCTCTGTCACGTTTTCCGGAATCTCTAAGGCATAATGCACGGTCTGGCCAGCGCCGGGGGGGATCTGGTGGTTATACAACGGAACGAAAATGTCCTGAGCATTCCGCCGCGAGATACGATCGCCGTTTCGGTCGATAACAAACGCCGATACAAAGTGCGACCACGGATCGACCTTCTGTTTTGCATCAAGATGCCCACTGCGACCGATTACGCGATCACCACTGCGGACGGTCACTTCCAACCAAAGTTCATTTGAGTCGGCCGTGCCCTGTGTCAAATGATGACCGAGTTTCAACGTTCGGATCACCGCTTCCAACAGGTACCGTTTTCCCGGCTCCAGCATGGGGACCGTCGGCCGAAGCGGGGCAATCAATTCGCCATCGATCTCGCCGTCCTTGCGGATACCAAAGAGATCGACGCGAACGATCTCGTTCCGGAGATAGTCGGATTGTTCCTCGACGATGTCTTTCCATTCGCGAGTCCAAGCGATGCCGGTGTTAGCTGCCGGGAAGAGGTGGTCGTGCACGGACAATTCACCGGATTCGCCTAGCGGTTTGGCGCCGAAGTCTTGCGACGGTTGCAAGGGCATATGACACACGCTGCAGTTATCCGCCGCCTTGGGGGGGTAATAGAAGCTGCGTGCTCCGTGCCCGGACACACCGCTGAGCAAGTACGAATCATAGTGATTCTGGCCGCGCAGAAATTCCTTGTAGTGCGTCAGGGGTTTCGGCAGATGAACCTTGTGGCAAACGGAACAGAATTCTGCAGTCTTGTGGAACGGCTTCAAGAATGTCTTCTTGTGGAGTTCCGGCTTCGCTTTGATGAGTTGACCGTTGACCCACTTCAGAAAGGGATTATCGCTATAGGCGAACGGGTAATGGGACGGTTCCTCGATCGTGTAGTCGGCATTGCCACGTGTTGAATTGACGTGCGTAATCGCGTGACAAGTCGTGCAAGTGATGCCCGCTTGGGCAGTGGGGTGACGAACATCGTCGAAGTTCGGATCGTCGAAGGCGCCGCTAAAGAACGGCACAGGATCGTGACACCCTGCACACCAACGACTAGCTTTGATGGTGCCATCCCGTTTGAACGCAACTTCGCGGGTTTCACGGACACTCGCCAAGTACACTGGGTTGTTGAACGAACTGAGATGATGAACGCTATGTTCCCAGCGTTCATGGACGTCCTGATGACACTGTTTGCAATATTCATCGTTCGATAAAGCGGACGCGGGGATGAAGTTGCCGTTTGCCGTCCGGGCGAGCGAGGGTTCGAAGTACTGTTGGCCGGAAGCCGGTCCCACAGTGTTCCACTCTCGTGGGTCTTGGGAGTGAACGGCGACCATCACTCCTACCCCGGCGACAATCACCGATCCACCGATCATACCGATCTTCCAGTGAATCTTCGGACCGGCCAGACGATGCAACCAGTACAGCCAGATGCAAACGATCGGCGACGCGACATGCAACCAGTACACGGTCGCCCGCGTGAGTGGTTGTCGTAGGTCGAATACCCCCACCAAACGGACGAGCAACAGCCCGGTGATCAACACGACAATCGAACCGATGAACAACGCCATGCCGGCTTTCATCGCACGCCGGTTTTTGCGGTGTCGTGTTTTCCGGAGGTGGATAACTCCGAACGCGATCAGCGGGAGAATAAAGATCAGCCCCAAAACCAGGTGAGCCAAAAACACGATCTGGTAGAACCAGTTCTGATAAACCCGCCCGCTGGTGGCTTCCATGAACGTGATCGAGGCCAAGTAAATCGCAGTCGCCGCCAGCAACGCGGACAGGCCAAACACCACATACAGCAGTTTTCGCAACTTCGGCCCAACTGCCGGTTCGTATTTCCGACGCTTTTTGGGCTCGTCAATTTTAACCGCACTCATCGAATGCGTTCCCCCTCGTGAAATGAGATCCCCCGCGCAAACATTACGTGGACGCGGTCACCGAAATCCACCTGGGATCCGGCGTGACGCTTCAACAGTCGGGTCACGGATGATTGACCGACCGGAAACCGTTGTCACTAAGCCGCAGAGATTCGACGCGGAGGTCGTTCCACTTCTTCGGGAAAGCCGAAGTGCAGTCTCGCCTGAATCTGACCCGACGATAGCGGTTCCGAGGCAACTCCCAGCAAGTCGCGGCCTTGATACGCCACAGCAACTCGGCTATCGGAGGAACTAACTCCGTCTTGCGAGGCCGGAGTTGGCAAGTGTCCTCCACATCGGATGCAGGGAAACTCCGTGGTGTCGGGACGCATATCCCGAAGCGTGTTGTGGACCGTGATTTGGGAACGGTCCGCAGTTGCTTGCATCGGACTTGAATCGGGCGATTGAGCAACGTGGGCCAGATAATCGCCACAACTCGCGTGGAGCTGGGAGTTCGAACCCCACCAAAAGACTAGACCGGTCCCGATCAAGAGCAGCCAACGCTGCCCATTGGGAATCCGTCGAGTTGTTGGAATTCGAGTCGACATAGAAAAGGCGACCAGGAAATTGGTGCACAGACCGGAAACTCAAAGGTACCAGGAGGTTTACCACCCGTAAAGGGGGCAACTTCGTTCTCGTGACAATTTTCCAATCGCCTTGCCTCGAATGAGCGTTGGACCTCCCGCTATTTCGGAGCGGTCAATCTTGCCGACCCATGGGCATGGTGTCCGGCAACCGATGCTTTTGGAAGAACTTCCAAATGATGTCGTTGGCCTGAATGTCGTCGGTGGAGCGGCCGACCATCGGGTAACCGGGCGGGCGACCGGGCCAGGTGTGTCCTCCCCCCTCGATTTTGTAGAACACCACTTCCGCTCCGGCCTTCCCGGCTAACGGGCGGAATGTTGATTTGACGACCTTCATCCGGTCATCCGCGACATCGATGGTTTTGACGTCGGTCGGTTGAGCTGATGCGCGATTGTGTTCGGTCCAAAGGCGAAGCGTCTCCGCGACCGAGTGAAAAGTCACAAACGGTGTCACTTGAAACGGTCCGCCAATGGGCACCAAGTGATCGCGAGTTCCATGGAAATGCAGAACCGGAACCGGACGGGTGGCTTTGATCTTCGGGACAGCGAGCGTGCCTGATACCGATGCAATGGCAGCAATGCGATGCGAAAGTTCTGAAGCTAACCGATACGCGAACATCCCCCCGTTCGAAAGTCCGCAGGCGTAAACTCGGCGGGAGTCGATGTTGAGGACGTTGTTTAGCTTGTCGAGCAGTTGGTCGACGAACTTCACGTCATCGAGCGAGCCACGCCAAGTCAAACCGCGGACGCCACCCGCGTTGAACGCCCGGATGTAACCGGTGCCATCGGGAGCGACAATGATGAACCCGACATCCTCGGCGGTACTCGTCAGGTCGGTGTAACGCAGAATGATTTCTTTGGTCTGCCCAGCTCCGTGAAAGAGCAAAACCACCGGCGTTGGCTGCGTTGGTTCGTAATTCCGCGGCACATGGACCAATGCGGATCGTTGCACACCGTCAACTTGTAGCTCGATGACGTGCTCTCCGGGGGAAAGCAATTGTGCTGCCTTCTCCGCAACCGCCGGAGCAATCTCTGCCCCCGCAGCCCGACTCATGTAACATAGCAATACGAAAGTCAGGGTGTAGAACCCGCGACGATTCACCAGTTTCGTCTCGAACAGCCAGCGTGATCGGCTCATTGGCTTGGGTTTTCTTTTCGTATCACAAGAAATCCGGGACACGTAGTGATCCATTCTCAAACGATCTGCGTTCCCGTGAATCGTCGGGAGGCGGGTCGGTCGAAACGCGAACCCGAGTGTGTCAGAATAATAGTCTCATTTCCTTCTCAGTCCAATTCTTGGTTCGAACTATGATTGACGGTTTGATCGCGGTTCTCCGAGCCACTCAGCCACACCTCTCCAATGATTTCTGGGATCGCAGCGGCCGGTTGTTCGAACTGGAACCATCGCGGCGGTTGGCGGAACGTCTGTGGAAATTTCATCAGCATGGCGTGCCGGAACTTCCTCAACCGCGGTGGTCGGATGAATCTACGCCATCGTTGACGGCTATTTACGATCGGTTCCAACCCGTCATGGAGGAATGGATTCGCGTGGGGGGAAACACGGACGGAGAGATCGTTTCCGTCTGGGCGGAGACATTAAAGTCCACAACATCGGGAGACCTGTTGGTTCTGATGGGGCAACGTGTGACCTCCGCGAGCGTTTCCGACCACCGTGCGATTCCGCCGGATCGAAAAGTCTTGATGGACGCAGCACTCGAGCCGTGTCATCCGTCGAATTCCCTATCGGTTGCCGCTCGCGCATTGGAGAAACACGCGTTGCGATCGAGCAACGATTTCTGGCCGAAGCCACAGGGGGCTCCCTCCGACCGCAACGTCGAAGCGATTCGCATCATTGAAACGTTGTTGGACGACTGCACCTGGTGGAACGTCTTCACGCATTACAAACATGAACTCGTCTTTGAAGTGCGACGCCCGAGCGGACATGGTGCACGCTGGGCCAACGGCGGGCGTGAGTTCATCGGCTTTCTCGACCCATTTGATGATAACCAACGTCTTGACAACATGAATACGTCAGTCAAAACCCGACTATCGAGTTCAGAATCGTTCGAATGTCTCGATCCGCCACCGGCTCCGCGTACGTTGTCACGCGAGCAAATTGCGGAGATGTACGCCGCTGGCGAACGCGATTTTCGTAACCTGCGGGGCAAGGGGCTCGACTTGGCACGTCTCGATTTGCGAGATGCGAACTTCAGTGGTTCCGACCTTCGCAAAGCGAAACTCTTTGAAACGAATTTGGAAGGTGCGAATCTTTGTGATGTTGATTTGCGTTCGACGTTTCTCGAAAAGACGAAGCTGTCTCATGCTCTCGTCCGACGAGCACAACTCGACGAATGTCGTATGCGGAAAGTCAATTGGACTGGCATCGACTTCAAAGCCGCTCGCATGGGCAAAGTCGATTTCCGCGAAGCCACGTTGAAAGATTGCAGTCTCAAAGGAGCGTCCGTCGGTGACGGTGATTTTCAGCAAGCCGAAATTATCGGTGGGGGTTGGTATGGCGTGTTCTTGGAACAAGCCAACTTCAGCGGCGCGAAAATTTCGTGCTGTCGATTTCAGAACTCTCGACTTGCGGGAATCAACCTCACCGAAACCCGGTTGGAATACTGCACGTTCGACGGTGTGGATCTCACGGAAGCGCAGCTTAGCCGCGTCGATTGCGATCATGTGACGTTCGTAGAGGCCAACCTCACACGGACCGATCTGACCGACGCCAAACTGGCCGACATCAAAGCGGAACGCGCTTTGTTGGAGGCGGCTCGGCTGAACAATACGCAGTTGGCGTCAGCTTCGTTATCGCGTGCGAATTTGCAACGCGCGATCTTCAACGGAGCGGATCTGACAAACGCCGATTTGTCCCATACCGAGTTGGAACGTGCCGATCTTCGACGAGCGAAGTTGAACGGTGCGAACCTCGACGGTGCCGACCTCACAGCTGCGGAAGTAGCCGATGCAATCGTCGACGACCACACGAGCATGTACGCTGCGAAAACGATCGGCGTGGATCTCAACGTCAACTGGGCGATGCGGCAACGTTGCGCGGATTGCAGTCACGAACTGACGATTCAACAGTTCCGCCGAAAGCGACCGTTGCTCGGGTTCTTTTGGTGGCTGTTGTTGGGCTGTGGTAAACGAAATTATTTGTTGATCTTCTGGATCGCCGCGATTGTTTTTCTGTACGCAGGCATCATGGCGGCGTCTCCTGGTTCATTCGATTTCGGTCAACCGAAGCCGGACTTTGTCGATCATTTGCGGAACAGCTTGGCAGTCTTCGTGACCCTGGACTTGGCCGTTGATAAAGGTACGGACGACTTCGGTCGCACGGTGATGTTGACGCAGATGTTGCTCAGCTACATGATGCTCGGGTTCCTTGCGAGTATGTTCGCGACTATTTTCCCGCAGCAGAATGAGTGAGACCGCCGATGGATCGTAAGCGAAATGGACGGGATTTATGATCACCGTCCGTCGCGGACAGGACGCGCTGCGTGAAACAATCGCAGCGTGTCCTATCAATCTCAAAACCGCTTCGTTGGAGGAGTTTCGAGATTGGCTTCGACAACGCGTCGAAGAACACTCTCGACAACCGGCGTTCCGTCAGCAACTTGCCATTCGCGACTTGGTTCGGGAACACCGAGACAAATTGCGACGCCGAGAAAGAAACCTCGATAAAGCGGAAGCCGACTATCACAATCATGTCAATCGACTTCTGCTCGAAGGATTGGAATCGAAACGCGAAGGTCTCGAACGTGCCGTCGCAGGACTAACACAAGCGGTCGCTGAGAACCGGGCAGACGCGGAGAAACTTGCCGACTTCGAGCAGCAACTTGCCGATGTTCGAGAGGAGCATCGTCGCTTGGTGGAATCAACCCCCGAACGCCAGAAACGTGATCGGGCGGCGGCTTCTTTATCACGGTTTCGGGAAGAAATTGGACTCGCGGATGCCGAACGCGAGTTGGCACAACTGCGACGTCACAAGGGGGGCCAAGTCGGAAAATCGGGGCGAGCATTTGAATCGATCACCGAAGAAGCCGTTCGTCGATTTGTCTTCCCAGAGCTCGGGAACACGGACGAGTTGGACTATCTCAGTGGTGTCACTTTAGACAGCGCCAAAGCGGAACTAGACGGTGTGATCGTTTCCCGGAAACGGTCCGCCGAGGTTGCGGATGTTCGGGCGATCGTCGAAGCCAAACGCAACATCAACGACCTCGCCGAAGGCTTCCTGATGCGTCAAGAGAACCTCGCCTGGTTGACCGGCGACATCAAGGGCTACGACGAAACCGAATATCGCACGCGAATCTACGCAGGTGGACACTTCGATCGGATTGCCGCTCATACTGCCGATGGCCGGACCGACCTGTTCGACACCTCGTCGTTTTCATCGTTTCGACGGGCGTCGTCGACGGGACATTTCGTGCACGGTTTGTATTTCGCCACACGCGATCGTCCGCTATTAGGAGTGACCCCTGGAGAACTCGCACGAATTCTGCATCGCGTGGCGAGTGATCCAAGCTTCGATTTCGATCGTCTCAGCGTACTGCGGAAATACCGCAAATGGGCGGCGGAAATGGTAAGTCCGTTTCAGACGGTTGATCTGCTCAGAATCTATGCGTCTGACGCGAAACTGGCCGAGCAAATTCTGCTGATTGACACACATTCAGCCTGATCACGTTCCGGGCGTGTTGCCGAAGAGTTCAATGTGCAACCTCGGACTCACTTGGAAACCATGCTGATCGGCCAAGTCGTTCAGCCACGCATTTTTCGTTTCCAGCACATCGACTTCCACCGCTTGAGCCATTAGGTACACCCGATCCGGCGTGACGGAAGGAAACTCCTGACACCAATTCAGCACGTCTTCGATGTCACTGGGGTGATCCAGCACAAACTTGATTTGGTAATCGTATTCACGAATAAAGCGTTCGATTACGGCAGGTTGGTGTCGCAATTCTTCATGTCGATGATGCCAACGCTCGGACCGTTCCAAAGAGGGCGTGGAATTGGCCAATTTCGGACTCAGTGAGATCAAGTCCGCTTGAACCGGCCGGAATACCGTGCCCGCTGTTTCGATCGTAATGACCTTCCCGGCTGCCCTGAGTGACTCTGTAAGTGGCACTAACTCCGGTACCAGAAACGGTTCGCCACCGGTCAGCACGGCGTGATCGCAGTCAGACTCGAGGAGACTTTTTGTGACATCTGCTAGCGAAAGTCGCTGGCCACGCGGTTGCCAGGAAGTTTCCGGCGTGTCACAAAACCAACATCGCAGATTACAACCTGATGTGCGTAAAAACACACTCGCAACGCCGACATACCGGCCTTCACCTTGGATGGATTCGAACAGCTCGGCAATGAACATCGGTTTTGGTCTGTATGCAATGACTGGTGATTCGGGTGTCCGGTCAGTATAACTTCGTCGAGCGGAAACTCATAACCTGTTGATCCTGACTTGTTTCACTCGCCAATGACCTGGGAAATTGCGCTGACACTTGCGGTCCTGACAATAGTCGTCTTGGCGTTGTCGTTTCTGCATATCGGGCCGGACTTGGTATTACTCGGCGGCCTGACGATACTGCTCGTTTCCGGAGTCGTCGAGACAGACGCCGCTCTCAAGGGGTTTGCCAATCCCGGTTTGATCGCCGTGGCGGTCCTGTTTGTGGTTGCCGAAGGGCTCCGGCAGACCGGGGCGATCAGTTTTATCGGCCCGGCTTTGATGGGACGGACCCGATCGTTGCGGGTCGCCCAATCGCGAATGACGATTGCAGCGGCTGTGATGAGTTCGTTTCTGAACAATACGCCGGTGGTCGCGATGACGCTGCCGATCATCAATGACTGGGCACGCAAAGCCCGGATGTCGGTATCACACCTGTTGATGCCGTTGAGTTATGCGACGATTCTCGGTGGACTGTGCACTTTGGTTGGAACCAGCACGACGCTTGTCGTAAACGGACTCCTTGCCGCCGAGCAACAACGGACACTCGACGCACGGGCAGGACGTACGGTCACCCCGCCGGTCGCGGTTCGTCCGGTTATCGAATTTGAAAACCTGCGGGAAGACCGGCTTGGTCTTGGCATGTTTGAACTGGCAGCGGTCGGAATCCCGGCTGCGGCGGCGGGGTTGGGATATCTCATCATCTGCACGCGATGGCTGATTCCCGAACGGAAACCCGCGATGGCCCGGTTGGACGATCCCCGCGAGTACACCGTGGAAATGATCATCGCTCCCACGAGTCCGCTTGTAGGAAAGACGATTGAAACCGCCGGTTTGCGACATCTTCCAGGCATGTATTTGGCAGAAATCGAACGAAGCCAACATGTGATTGTGGCTGTCTCACCTAACGAACCGCTTCAAGCAAACGACCGTTTATTGTTCGTGGGAATCGTCGAATCGATTGTCGACCTGCAAAAAATACCAGGCCTGACGCCGGCAACGGATCAAACCTTCAAACTCTCGACCCCACGTTCCGAGCGATCTCTCGTGGAGGCCGTGGTCTCGAACAGTTGCCCGATTTTGAATCAGACGATTCGTGAGGCGCGTTTCCGCGGCCGTTACAACGCCGTCGTGATCGCGGTGGCGAGAAATGGCGAACGGATTAACAAGAAAATCGGCGACATCAAAATGCAAGCTGGGGATACGCTCCTCTTGGAGGCCCCACCGAGTTTCACAGAACTGCAACGCAACAACCGCGATTTTTTCCTCGTCAGTCAGGTCGAAGACTCTACACCGTTGCGACACGAACGGGCTTGGGTCGCCCAGCTTATCCTTGCCGGGATGGTCATATCCGTAGCGACTGAAAAGCTGGATATGTTACGAGCGGCAATGCTGGCGGCCGGTTTCATGATCATGACTCGGTGTTGTCGCGGTTCGGAAGCGCGACGGAGTATCGATTGGACTGTGTTGCTCACAATGGGCGCAGGTCTGGGAATTGGCGAAGCCTTGAAGGCGTCACAGACCGACCGGTTTCTCGCGGATGGTTTGATATCCGCCGTCGGCACGAGTCCATTTGCTGTGCTTGCGGTGATTTATGTGTTGACGATGATTTTCACGAACATCATCACCGCTAAGGCAGCGGCGGTATTGTTCTTTCCGATTGCAATGGCAGCGGCATCGAATCTCTCGA
Organism: Thalassoroseus sp.; assembly: GCF_984380535.1. Lineage (NCBI taxonomy): Bacteria > Pseudomonadati > Planctomycetota > Planctomycetia > Planctomycetales > Planctomycetaceae > Thalassoroseus > Thalassoroseus sp. Next base: position 129,185 of record NZ_CFHRBF010000012.1, on the reverse strand, counting down.
TTGCATTGGGCAGCAACGTCAATCCGATGCCGTTCGCAATCGCGGTGATCGTCGCGGCTGCAGCGAGCTTTGCCTCACCGGTCGGGTATCAGACGAACTTGATGGTCTACGGACCGGGCGGCTATCGAGCGAGTGATTATCTCCGTCTCGGCGGTCCGCTGAGTCTGTTGGTGGGGCTGATTACCGTGTTGCTTGCGCCGATAGTCTGGCCGTTTTTTCCGTCCCCCTGATCCTTAAAACAACGAAGTCCCGAACTCCAACGGAAGGTCAATTTCATGAGCCACTCCCCCGTGTGCTTGAGCGGAAAACACGTTCTGATTTTCGTCCACGACGACTACGAAGACTTGGAACTCTGGTATCCGAAATTACGACTGGAAGAAGCCGGTGCCAAAGTGACCATCGCTGGTCCCGAAGCGGGCAAGAAACACTTGGGAAAACACGGGTATCCCTGTGTGGCGGACGTCGCGATCGACTCGCTGAACGAGAGTGACTTCGACGGCGTGCTATGTGCCGGCGGTTGGATGCCGGACAAGCTGCGGCGAGATTCGAAAGTGCTGGAACTGATCCGAGCGTTTCACGATCATGGCAAGCTGTTGGCCGCGATTTGTCACGGCGGTTGGATGCCGATTTCCGCAGGGGTCTACAACGACGTGAAAGTCACCGGATCACCGGGCATCAAGGACGATCTCGTCAACGCGGGCGCTGAATTCGAGGATGCCGAAGTCATCGTCGATCGGCATTTCGTATCCAGTCGACGCCCCGACGATCTGCCCGCATTCTGTCGCGCGATGATCGACGTGTTGGCCTCGCAATCGTAAGCGGTCGGCGAGGGTCAATCGTTTGTTTCAACGTTTCGTAGTCTTCCCGTGATCGTCCCTCCCCGGATGCTGACGCATCCGACCCTCCCAGAGGGAGGGTGAGAGCTAGTCCCGCTCGGCTTTTGATTCCAGCGGGTTATGGCGTTGGAATCTTGCCGAGCCAGTTTCGAAGGGATTCGAACATTTCGTTGGAGTCCGCTTGGACTTGAATGTTTCGATCGGCAAGGGCAACCGTGCCTGATGGTGTTTCGTTTCCTTCGCCAGCGAGCCAGAGTGGTTGTTGGCTTGCCAGTGTGAGCAGCGCTGGCAGGTCGCCGTACTTGAACGCGCCGGGAAGGAAGTTGACATCGCGGACGTCGGTGATTTCTGCAAAGCGGAATGCCTCGGTGTCGACTGCGAGTGACGAAATTGCCGGTCCCACAATGAATTTCGCCGCGACCGCAATCGCTCCGGTTCCCTCGACTCCGACGAGGTGGACACGTTCAGTTTCGACCGGCAACGCTTGAGTGACAGTCAGGATGTCGTGTACTCGCTTGGCAAACAGCGGGTGATTATACCCGGCGGTATAGCCGGCGAATTGTCGAGGGTTCTCGACGGTGCGAGTCTGGTTCCACTCTTGGCCGTCTTCGAGAAACTCGCCCTGATACAGCAAGTCTGGCAGGGCAACCGCATAGCCTGCGGATACAAATTTCTGAATGTCGGTGCTAAGTTTCCCGTTTTCGAACCAAGCGGCTTTTCCCTGTCCGTGTGTCAGGATGACGGTCTGGTGGTTCCATTCGGCGGGTGTGATCAACACAAAAGGCACTTCCTCGCCGCCCGGTAAATATCGAGCGATCTGAAAATCCGTTTTCGCATCCGCTGTCTTCGTTTCCCGAATCAGTTTGGTTTCGACAAAGTCTTTCCGAGGTAATTCGCGACCGATCATGGTCTTCCAGGCTCCACCGACAACACTCAGGAAGTGCTCTCGTTCGGCCGCTGTTTGCGGCGTCATGGTCTTTTCAACCGGTTTGGCTGCCAATTCGTAGAACGCCTTGATTGCAGCAAGTTCAGCATCTTCGTCCATCGCTGGCTTCGGGTATTCGTCGGTCCAGACCGTCAATTCCTGACGCGAAAGCGGTTCGTAATCGGCCTCTTGAATTGGCGTTTCGAAACCGAGGTTGAAGTGCTTGTTGAAGAACTCGTACATCAAGTTCCGACTGACTGCATTGTAGTTGTGCGGGAACGGGAAGTGTTTGCCCTCCACGCGATCAGGTACGCCGAGCATGGCGTACAGTTCCTTGAGTTCTGGCAGTCCCTTAGTTTCGATTTCGACGGTCCAGTCGTTCGCGCCCGTCAGACCCAGCGGACGCGGTGCGACCAACGCGGCTAATTCGATGTTGCCGGTCCCAACCCGCAAGTAGGAGGCGTTCTCACAGGTGCATCCCCCTTGCATTGCAGTCGAGACCATCACAGCGGGCATAGCGGCAGTGATACGGTCATCGATGGCCGCAATGACGAAGGTCTGCGTGCCGCCACCACTCGCACCCGTCACGCCAATCCGTGTGGCATCCGTTTCAGGAAGCGACAAGACCCAATCGACGACCCGAAGCGAATTCCAAGTCTGGAGCCCCATCGCGTTGACGAGCCGAAGTTCGGACTGGGCACTGAACAGTCCCCAACGTTGCGGGCGATTGAGATGTTCGCGTTGCGTTGCGAAGCGGTGTGCCAAGTCGTAGGTCAACGGGACACTATCGGCATATCCGAGCATGTCGTAATGAAACACTAGGCATCCCATGCGAGCAAGTTGCACGCAACGGGCATGAATCGGGGTGCGACCACCGACCTCGAAGAGTTCCGCACCGGTTTCGAGTTCGCGTTTCAGCACGTCATCGCTGTGACGATAAAATCGACCGTCGGCCCAGTGACCATGTGGGCAAAGCACGACCGGCATCTTAGTTCCTTGGGGCACGTCCGGGCGGTACAGACTCCCGGTGACATACAACCCCGGACTGCTTTCAAAGAACACGCGATCCACAGAGTACCCATCGCGTTCCACCCGTCCGTGCACGGTTGCCTGAATCGGCGGACGCTCCGGCAACGGCCACAACCCTTGTGACAGCAGCACGCGACGTCGCAATTCCTCGGCTCGGTCGGCCCATTGTTCCGGTGTCGCCGGTGGTGCCATCGGAAAGTACGCGTTCAAGTCCTTGAGGTCACCGAGACGGGAATCGTTCGGGCGTTCCCCATCGGGCAACACACGCATGGAGTCAACTTCAAGGGGTTCATCCGCCAAGACCAATCCGGATGACAGAACGAGATACGCAAGGAGGACTCCAAGCATCGCTTTCATGGATCAACTTTCGCTGCAGGAACCGAAAAGAATTCGAGTGCGTAGGACACGAGAATAACCATTTGAGTTTGCCGATGCGAATCCGATGTCGCAAAAATTCAATCGCGGTCGTTCGGGGCCAGGATTTCGAGGACGATTCATCCCTCTGCTTGAATCGAGCGTGTGTCCGGTTTACCGTCGTGTCGATCGATGCGTTCGGGGAACCTTGACGAAAGACGGACACCGTGGCTGATTCAACTACAAGCGGGCATTCCCAGCAGCCGACTCGAATCCGTCACCTCGTAGTGTTCGTGGCGATGCTGATGGCGGTCTTGTTGTATCTCGACCGCTTCTGCGTTGGGTTCGCCGTCGATTACATTCGCGAAGACCTGCGACTGACGCAGACGCAGATTGGCTGGTTCTTCAGTGCGTTTTTCTGGTCGTATGCACTCGCGCAAGTTCCGTCGGGGTGGCTGAGCGACCGCTACGGTGCACGAATCATGCTGGCGATTTACGTGCTCTCATGGTCGGTGTTCACGGCGATGATCGGAGCGGTGTATTCGTTCGCGATGTTGTTATTCGCCCGTGTCGGTTGTGGAATCGGCCAAGCCGGGGCGTATCCCACGAGTGCCAGTGTCGTCAGCAAATGGGTGCCGTTTCAAAACCGCGGATTAGCCAGTTCGATTGTAGCTTTCGGCGGACGAGCCGGTGGCGCGTTAGCTCCGTTATTGACGGCTTCTTTGATTGTGTTCTTCCTCCCTGCGGACGCCACGACGACCCTGCAACCCGACGACATGTTAAACCGATCTCAGTTCATTGCGGAATTGAAGACAGCCATTGCAAGCGATGCGGGTTCGACACCGCAATTCCATGTCGCGACGGTTCTCATTCCAGCGGATCAATGGCCATCGTATCTGGCGTGGGAGACCGATGCCGAGTTGCTCAGCGACTTGAACCGGTTGATTGCTGATTCCGACCTTTACGATGCGACGGCGTTCCGGTCATCGAGTTTGCCGCGTGAGGCGCTTTCGTTGATCGGCGACCGTGGCGAAGGCGAACTGTCTGACGCGGACCGCCAGCGATTGAATCGGTTTTTGCTCGAAGAGAGTTTTCCGAATGCCATCGGCAAGCTTTATGCACCCGGTTGGCGGCCGGTGATGTTGTTATACGGAAGTCTGGGAGTTTTCGTCGCGGGTTTGGTGTGGTTGGTGTTTCGCACGCGGCCGGAAAGTCATCCGTGGTGCAACGCAGCCGAAGCGGAAATGATCGCCAATAGTCGCCCTGCGAACGCTCCCAGTCCCCACGGAAAACCCGGACGAGTGCCATTGGGCCGACTCCTGGGAAGCCGCAGCATGTGGCTAGTGTGTTTGAGTCAATTCGGCACGAATGTCGGTTGGCTGTTTCTAGTGACGTGGTTGCCTCGGTATCTGTTGGAAGTCCATAGCGTGCCGATTCTGCAGCGAGGATTTCTCGCCAGCATTCCGTTGTTATTCGGCATTGCGGGGGTGTTGTTCGGGGGGCGTTTGACGGATTCACTCACCACGCGAGCCGGTTTAAAGTGGGGCCGACGCTGGCCATTGTTGATCACACGCGGAACGGCCGCATTGGGTTACGTGATAGTGCTATGGTTGTCGACATTGCCGACGAGTTCGCCTTTGCAGAACGTGTGGATGTACGTGGCGGCATTCTCGTTGGTTTCGTTTTCGACGGACTCCGGCACGGGGGCGGTGTGGGCGTTCAATCAGGATGTGGGCGGGCGATATGTTGGCTCGGTGCTGGGGTGGAGTAACATGTGGGGCAACCTGGGGGCGGCCGTGTCGCCGCTGATTTACAATTTCTATCTCGGCGAAAACCCCACCGGCGATGATTGGAACCACATGTTCCTTGTTTGTCTGGGCGCGTTTGTCATCGCAGCCGTATGTGCCCTCGGAGTGGATGCCACCTGCACGATCGCTCCGCCGGATGACGACGATGTTTAAAGGTTGGCGATGACCACTCGTTCGGCTAAGTTACGTGCATCTCAATCAACACGGGTGGGATTTTCACCTGCCGGCAAACTTCGACTCAAACCAAAGAAGAGATCATGATTTACACGAACATTGTGCTGACTGTGACCGACGCTGCCGATGTGCCGGAGATCAAGGAATTGCTGCGGGAGCAAGGTCGGCTGTCGCGAGCAGAACCGGGTTGCGAACGGTTTGAAGTTTACCACTCGCAACGCGATCCGCAGACGTTCATTCTCGTCGAGCGTTGGAGTACACCGGAAGCTCTCGACGTGCACCGCACCGCGAAAGCCTACACGGAAATCTACCAACCGAAGGTCCTGCCGAAAGTCACACGGGTACCACACGTTTCGGACATTGTGGAATAATCAATCCACAAGATATTCGGTTCGTCGTTTGACTTCATCGTTTTTGACAGGCACGGATTCGTTCGTGAGTGCGAAATCGTAGCCGCAATCGTCTTCCAAGAAGACCACGGTGTTGAGGACGATCAGATTCACAACCGGCGAGGTGGATTCTTTGAGAATTTGACGAATCGTCGGTCGTGGATCGTCTTGTTTGATCAATCCGAGAAACTCGGCAGCTCGGAGTCGGACGAGCAAATTGGAATCACTGGTCAGCTTGCGAGCGGTTTCGGTCAGGGGGGCTGCTTTGTCGCCGAAAGTGCTGCACACCATAAGTGCCCAGTAGCGTTTCCACGGGTTGTCGGACGACATCGCCGTTTGCAGCGGTTCTTCAGCGTCGGCGAATGCCTGCAAACTCAGGTTCGCCACATCGATAAGTTCGCTGATCTCGTCCGCATGATCCTCGCCGAACTGAATCGGGTTGTTCGCGGCTTCCTCGACGAGTACGTTCTCGGGGTAGAAGCTCAAATCAGGAAGTTTCTTGACGCGTTCGGTCAGCCGGTTCCGCATTTCGTGAAGCTTCTCTTGATGCTCCGCGTGACTCGCCAGATTCTTGATTTCCCACGGGTCGGATTCCAGGTCGTAAAGTTCTTCCACAGGTTTCGGTTCGAAGAATGCCGACTGGGTTGGTGAAAGTTTCCTGGCCGCGTGCAAGTCTTGCCATTCTTGATAGGCCAACATGCGATAGCGGTAGTTGTTCCGCAGACCATCGGGATAAATCGCTTGGTAGTTGCGGATGTACTTCCACTTGCCCTTTCGCAGACTTCGCACGAGATCGTATTTCTCATCGAACCGGTCCGCATAGCCGAACGTTTCTTGACGCTGATTGACTTCTGCCAGCGACGTACCTTCGCCAAGGAACGGTTTGCCGTCGACGTAATCGGGGACGTCGACACCCGCAAGATTGAGCACTGTCGGTCCGAAGTCGACGAAACTGACAAAACCATCGACACGCGAGCCGACCGGCACTTCGATCCGTTTCCGCCAATTCTTAGGGATTCGCACCACGAGCGGTACATGCAAACCGACTTCACGCAGATACCCTTTGCTCCCCGGCAGCACTCCGCCGTGATCCCCGAAGTAAAAAATGAAGGTGTCTTCGAGCACGCCGGCTTTCTTCAGGTCGTCAATCACGCCGCCGACAATTCCGTCGATCACTTGCATCCGATCGCGATAGTACGCGTTCGTATAACGGAATAACTCCGTATCGGGATGCCGCGGTTCGACGGACACGGTCGCTGGGTCGTGGGTGAGTTTCTCAGGTTTGATCTGCATCTTCGAAAAGTGCAAGGAACTTTCGTGGGATTGCGCGTGCGATTGCATGTGAAAGAATGGTGTGTCGGCGTTGGGGCGTTTCTTCCAGCTGGCTCGCTTCGACGATTCGTCCCACACGCCCTGACTGCTGGAGGTGTTGTAATCCGTCTTCGAATTGTTCGAGGTGTAGTAACCGGCCGACCGCAACAGAGCTGGGAACATCTGCCAACCCGTCGGCATCGCGACAGGTTCGATCTTGCGGTGGTATTGGGTGCCCAATCGTGGAGCGAAGATGCTCGTCATCAAGGTTGTTCGAGCAACGGAACACACCGGGCTGCAAGAAAATGCGTGGTCGAAAATGAGTCCGTTTTGGGCGAGTTCCGCGATGCGGGGCGTCTCGGCTCCGTCGTTGTCGAACAGCTTGAGATAGTGCTTCGAATTGTCTTCCGACAGAATCCACACGATGTTCGGCCGATCGGCGGCGAAGGCCGTTTGAGTCGTCAACAGGAACGCGAAAAACAGGGCGGCGATACGCATGAGTCCAACCGTCGAAAGAGACCGAGATTCGAGAAGTGTGGGTCGCGTTGTACTATGCCGTCTTCATAGGACATCCGCAACGCTGGTGTCTTCGACAATCAGGACACATCGTGGTTTGGTGGACAGGATAAACCGCGAACCGTATGGTGGATTCGCAAATCGTTCAAACTTCAATTGCATGAAATCTCTTGGTAAAGGTGCCCGAGAATGAGGGTCTTCTGTGTTGGCTTTGTGCTGACGGTTCTTGCCCTGTTCGTCCTCCCGCAATCGCTGTCGGCAGGACAGGTGGAAACAATCGCTGGGAATGGTGACGACTTCGAACATTCCACGACCGAACCGGCCACGAGTGTGGGGGTGGGCGGACCGTTTGGCGTCGTGATTGGTCCTGACGAAGCACTTTACATCTGCGAAACCACCGGGCATGTGGTCCGGCGATGGGATCCGGATACGAAACGCCTGACGATCGTTGCGGGTTCGGGGCGGAAAGGGTACTCCGGTGACGGCGGCCCTGCGACAAAAGCCACACTCAATGAACCCTACGAAGTTCGCTTCGATGCCGACGGGAACATGTTCTTTGTCGAGATGCAGAACCACATCGTTCGCCGCGTGGACGCCGAGACCGGCATCATTTCCACTGTCGCAGGTTGCGGTCGGCAAGGGTTTTCCGGTGATGGCGGTGAAGCCACCGACGCCGAGTTAAACCGACCGCACTCGATCGTGTTGGATGGTAAAGGCCAACTCTACATCTGTGACATCGGGAATCATCGAGTTCGTCGAGTCGATTTGCAAGCCGGGAAAATCACGACTTTCGCAGGCACTGGTAAGAAAGGCCAAACGCCGGACGGTGCCAGTCTCGAAGGAACTCCACTGAGTGGTCCGCGAGCATTGGATATCGGCCCGGATGGCACCTTGTATCTGGCACTTCGCGAAGGCAACGCGGTGTACGCGATTGATCCGGTGGCGGCTACCCTGAAACATCTCGCAGGCACGGGTAAAAGTGGCTACACCGGCGACGGTGGACCCGCCAAAACCGCAAAACTCTCCGGGCCAAAAGGTATCGCCGTCGGCCCGGATGGCGACTTATATCTAGCGGATACGGAAAGCCATACCATTCGTGTGATTCGCATGAAAAGCGGAACAATCGAAACGCTTGTCGGCGACGGAAAACCCGGCGACGGTCCCGATGGCGATCCGCTCAAATGTCGGCAGAAACGCCCGCATGGCGTGTTCGTCGATCAGGCCGGCCAAGTCTATATCGGCGATAGTTCGAACAACAAAGTTCGTGTTTATCGCCCTGAATCCCTCACGAAAAACGCGCTCTCAGGAGAGAAGTCATGACGTTCAATAGACCATTGCAGTCTTTGGGATTGATCCTCGGGATGTCTGTCGGTGTCACGGGGCTGTTTGCTGGCGAGTTGGAGCAACGTGTCGATTCCAATTGGCAGAAGCTCGTTCTCGATGAAGCATTCCGCGCCGAAGGTGTCGCCGCTGCCGATGTCAATCACGACGGCAAAATGGACATCCTCGTCGGTGACTTGTGGTACAAAGCGCCGGACTGGAAGACGCACGAAATTCGCACACCTGGAAAATTCGTGGCGGGTGTGGGCTACAGCAATAGCTTCGCGATGTGGGCCTTCGACGTTAACAGTGACGGTTGGGACGACTTAGTCCATATCGGATTCCCAGGAGCGCCCTGTCATTGGTACGAGAATCCCCAGAACAAGTCGGGTCACTGGAAAGAGCACATGATTTGGACCAGTGCTTGTAACGAAACACCACTGTTCACCGATCTCGTCGGCAACGACAAACCCGAGTTGATTATGGGCTCCCAACCCGAGCAACAAATGGGTTATCTCCCAATCCCGGAAACCAAGTTCGCCACTCGCAAATGGGATTTCCATGCGGTCTCCACAAAAGGGAATCCCAACGAGAACGGTACATTCAAGTACTATCACGGGTTGGGGACCGGAGACATGAATGGCGATGGGCGTATGGACGTGATCATCGCACACGGCTGGTGGGAACAACCCGCCGAACCTTCCCCTACGGAAACGTGGAAGTTTCACCCCATGACCTGCCGCGAGAGCAAAGATGGCAAACCCAAAGTGCAGAAGGTTGCCAACATTTTCGCTGACGACTTAGACGGCGATGGCGACGCGGATCTGCTCATGAGTTCCGCTCACGCGTATGGTGTGTGGTGGCTGGAAAATATGACGCCAAAGGAAGCCGGTTCCGAGGTGGCATCTGAGTTTTTGTACCATCTGATCGACGATAGTTACTCGCAAACGCATGCCGACGCCTACGTCGATTTGAACGGAGACGGTCAAAAGGAACTCGTGACCGGCAAGCGGTTCTACGCCCACAATGGCAACGATCCCGGCGGGAAAGATCCGGTCGGAATGTACTGGTATGAGATTCAAAAGTCCGATGACGGCGATGCTCCCCAGTTCATTCGTCATGAAATCGAAGCCGGACGTGGAACAGGCGTCGGAACCCAGTTCACCATCGCCGACGTCAACAATGACGGGCGTCCGGACATTGTACTTTCAAACAAAAAAGGTGTTCACGTACTGGTACAGTCGGGCGACGGCAAAACTACGGCCAAAAAGTAAGTTCGAACGGCATGGAACGGAAAAGATTCGAGCTTTTTCGAATTGGTCCGAATCATCCGGGTGGACACGGGGTTGAATAACCGTGTAGAGTGTGTAGTGGCAAAAGTCGGTTTATGCCGAATCCCACCAATTTGCCTCCTGCCTGCCCTCCACGACTTCCTAACCCCACCCTTGGATGTCCTTTCCATGTCGCGTTCGGATCAACTTGTAATTCGCGTACCGTGGCCGAATTTCTGGGCCTGGTCTGGCATGTTATGTGTCGGCTTTACGGTTTGGTCGATTTGTTTCCTCGAAACAGACTCCGAAAAACTCGAGGCGATGTTCGACAAGTCCGCCTCACTGACCGACCGTGTACAATCCGCCGAGCAATGGGTGAAACTCGGAGAAAAGGCCGTCCCGCGATTGCGTGAGGGGCTCGCGTATGACGACGTTCGTACACGGGCGTTCGCAGCGTACGCCTTGGCGCGGATCGGCAAGTCGGCCACACCGGCACTTCCGGAACTTGTCAAATGTACTGCGGATTCTTCGGCAAAAGTGCGAGGCAATGCACTTTACGCGTTGCGAGAGGTGGCCGGAGACGATCCACAAGTCACGAAGATTTCTTTGGATCTGTTGGTCGATCCGGTTGCAACCGTGCGCCAGACCGCACAAGACATCTTAAAACGCAGCCAAACTCCGCCTGTGGCTCGTTTAATTGAACTCTCGCAGCATGAGAACGAGCAAGTGCGGTTCGCCGTCCTCACCATTCTCGAGTACAACCTGCGACGCGACCCGGCCGTCCACGAGTTGTTCTGGCAAGCCACCACCGATTCCAGTGAGAACGTGCGGTACTTGGCTTTCAGTTCCCTTTCGAAGTATCGCATGTTGACAGCCGATGCTCGACTTCTGGCGCTGGATGATCCGTCCAGTGAAGTTGTGCAATACGCCTTGCGGTTCGATTGGTCGCGATACCCTGATTCGGAACTTGTTGCCTCGAAATTGGTGGCGGCACTCGAGCGGTTCCGGCACGACTCCCGACTTTCCGTTCAGTTTCTACGAGCGATGTCACAGTGCGGCACAGCCGGCAAACCGTATTCGGAGACACTCGTCGGTTGGACCATGCATCGACGGTCCGGCGTGCGTTCGATAGCACTGGCGGCTCTCGTCGATTGTGGAGCCGACAGTTCGGAGTTGAAGCCGGTGTTAGAGCGTTTGACCCACGACAGCAATCTTTCCGTCGCATTTCACGCCGGTCAGATGGCAGCCCGTACCACGCCGGAAGTCCAACAAGTTTTGGCAGAAACTCTGGAAGACCGATTCCAGAGCGGTTTGCATATGGACCGTGCTTCAGCGGTAGCGGCATTGGCCGGACTATCAGGATCGAAGTCGGTTCAAACGACCGATTTCCTTGTGGAAGCCGCGGCTGATCAATACTCCGAAACACGGTTTTGGGCGATTCGCGGGTTGGGCCAAGCCCATGAGTTTACGTCTCAGATACAAGATGTCCTGCAGTCGCGTTTAAACGACCGCGAAGAATCGGCAGACAATCAAGCTGAGGTTCTCGTTTCTATCCGTGCCTTCGGGCCAACTGCCTCACCCATGCTTCCCGACCTTCTGAAGTGGTGGGAAAATAAACGCAAATCGGCCAGCGTACAACTTGAAATGGTCCGGACACTTGCTGCATTGGCTCCGAACAATGCAAGCACGATTGAAGTTCTGTTCGGCGTGCTCCAGTCGTCGCGATCCGCCCACGTTCGAAGTCAGTCTTTGCAGTTGCTCGCAAAATTGGAGTTAACGCAGTCACAGCGACTTGAGCTTTATGAGATCGGTCAGTCGGATCAACGAAGCGAAGTTCGGGCGATGGCATGTAGTCTGCTGGCCCGGTCGCCGCTCGACTCGGAACTCGTGATCGATCGACTCATCACGAGCCTCAGCGATGAGGAATTGCTGGTTCGTCTGATTGCTTGTCGCGGACTCGCCGAGCAAGGCCCGTTTGGCAAAACTGCAGTCTCCCATTTGACGGACGTTGTCAACGACCGTGCGAGCCAAATCCTTTGGCGGAACGGTCTGGCGATCCGTGTCGATCCGCAACTCGTTCGCGATTGGGAACTCTACCGCTTCACGACAGTGGCCGATGCAGCCGAAGACGCTTTGGAAGCCATCACGAAATCCAAAGTCACGGCGTTGTAACGTCCAATTTCGCGGTTGGTGGTTGGTGATTCTCCGAAGAACGTCGTAGAATTCGTGTGCAAGTCCCGTTGGGGCATTGACCGGAATTCGTTCTCACTATTTACCATCCACCCGCGGTCCGCTCGTGTTTTTCTCTTGGATGAAACAACGTCGACGAAAAAGTCGGCTATCGAATGCGGTTCCGGCGGACTGGGATGAGATTCTCCGGGTCAATGTTCCGTCACTGCGATGGCTCTCCCAGACGGATCGGCAATGGCTCGACCGTTGGATGCAAATCTTCATCCCGGAGAAATACTGGGAAGGACTTGACGGACTGTCCATTTCCACCGAGATTCAGGTGACGATCGCGGCTCAGATCGGTGTCGTTGTGATGGGCTTCCGGACCGACTATTTAGATCGTTTACGGACGATCATTGTTCATCCCCAAAGCCAAGCGAAGCCGAGGGAGTCCCGCCACCATGGTGTCGTCACCGAGCAACTCAGTGTCGTGCATGGTGAAGCCCTGATGGGTGGTCCGGTCCGGTATGTTTGGCCGTTGGTCTTGCAGGGAAGTCGTCATCCAGGCGACGGGCAAAACGTGGTTTATCATGAGATCGCACACGTTCTCGATATGCTCGACGGTTTCATCGATGGGACGCCACCGCTAACGTCTGCCGCGAGATATCGGAGATGGGAAGCCGTTATTCAGGCCGAGTATGCTCGTCTGGTCCAGGCGGTGGAACACGGGTACGCTACGTTCCTCGATTCATACGGCGCCACCAATCGTGGCGAGTTTTTCGCGGTGTCGACAGAGACGTTTTTCGAGTGCCCGCACGCCTTCATGCGCTACCACCCCGAGTGGTATACGTGTCTCCGCGAATTCTACCAGCAAGATCCTAGTGAACGGATTCCACAATCCGCAGAGAATCTCTTTTGATTTTTCAAAGTCGGCCAGAGGTTGGTTGCTCTTCAAACGCTTCTCGATTCTAATAACATAAGCCGCCACTGATTAGTGCGCGCAGAATAGTGCTCAAATTCCATAGCGAGTTTCTTCATTCGAAAGTCGACTCATGAACGATTCTTCCAACGCTCCTTCCGCAGAACGGCGTGATTTTCTGAAAAGTGCCGCACTAGGTGGAGCCGCGATTGTGCTCCCCGGTGCGTTTGTATCCGCTGCTGATGCCGATGCTGACAAAGAGCGGGTGGTTGTCGGTGTGATGGGGTTGTCGCGTGGTCGCTCCTTGGCAACGACGTTCGCGAAGCAACCAAACGTTGTGGTCAAATATTTATGCGATGTCGATGAAACACGACGAGCCAGTTGTCTGGATCTCATCAGCAAGATGGACGGTCAGGAACCCGAATCCATCAGCGACTTCCGCAAAATTCTCGATGACCCCGAGGTCGACGCACTCGTATGTGCCGCCCCGAACCACTGGCACGGCCCAGCGACGATTCTCGGTTGTCAGGCCGGCAAACACGTTTACGTCGAGAAACCGTGCAGTCACAATCCGCATGAGGGCGAACTCATGATCGCTGCGGCTCGTAAGTACAAACGAGCCGTCCAGATGGGGACTCAACGTCGTAGTGGAACCGCTATCATTCCTGCGATTGAAGCGATTCAGTCCGGGGCCATTGGAGACGTTTACTACTCCCGTGGCTGGTATTCCAACACCCGCAACGGCATCGGCGTCGGCCAACCTGCCGAAGTGCCGCCTCACTTGAACTTCGAACTTTGGCAAGGTCCCGCACCGCGTGTTCCGTACATCGACAACCTCGTCCATTACAATTGGCACTGGCGTTGGGATTGGGGTAACGGCGAACTCGGCAACAACGGCGTGCACGCTCTTGACCTTTGTCGCTGGGGACTTGGCGCGGACTATCCGACGCGAGTGACATCGTCCGGCGGTCGCTATGCCTTCGACGACGACCAACAAACCCCAGACACGCATGTCGTCAACTTCGAGTTCCCCGGTGGCAAACAAGCCATGTGGGAAGGTTTGTCCTGCAATCGTATGGGAGTCAATCGCGTTGGCTTCGGCGTGACATTTCACGGAACCGATGGCACGATCGAACTCACCGATGGCGGGTTCATCCAATACGACAAACGTGGCAAAGAAGTCAACAAGATGAACGGCCATCGCGGCGATAACGAGCACATCGCCAACTTCGTCGAGGCAATTCGACAGAACAAACCCTCGATCTTGAATCAAGAGATCGAGTCGGCCCATAAAAGCACCCTGCTATGCCACCTTGGCAACATCGCTCAACGCACCGGTCGCACAATTGAATGTTCCCCAGAAAACGGGCACATTTTGAACGACGAAGAAGCCATGACGATGTGGGCTCGTGAATACGAAACCGGTTGGGAACCAACCGTTTAATAGCCAATTTCGAATCGAACTTTGGGACGAAGCGCTCACCGATGTATCTTCAAAATCGATGGACGTATGGGCTGGCAGTCTGCCTCCTCGTGATAAACTTCGCAGTTCACGTCGAGGCGGATCAGCCGCCCAATATCTTGTTCGCAATCGCAGACGATTGGTCCTACGGTCACGCAAGTGCCTACGACTGCGGTTGGGTCAAGACGCCCGGCTTCGATCGTGTAGCCCGTGAAGGAATTCTCTTCACGCACGCCTACACTCCCAATGCCAAGTGCGCCCCGTCGCGCGCATGTATTCTGACAGGCCGGAACTCCTGGCAACTGGAAGAAGCTGCCAATCACTGGTGTTTCTTTCCCGCCAAATTCAAGGGGTTCATGGAAGCACTGGCGGAAAACGGTTTCACGACGGGATCCACTGGCAAAGGTTGGGGACCAGGCATCGCCAAAGACGCAGATGGCAACCGCCGCTTGATGACAGGTCCCAAGTTCGACAAACGCAAAGCGAAGCCCTCAACACGGGCCATTTCAAATAACGACTACGCTGCAAACTTTGCGGATTTCCTCGCACAAACGTCGCCCGAAAAACCATGGGCCTTCTGGTACGGTGCCACCGAACCCCATCGCGGATACGAGTACGGCAGCGGGAAACGATTTGGCAAGTCAATCGACGACATTGATCACGTACCTGCATATTGGCCGGACAACGAAACCGTCCGAAACGATATGCTTGACTACGCAATCGAAGTCGAGCACTTCGATACGCACCTCTCAAGAATTCTCGATCTGCTCGAATCCAAGGGGCAACTTGAGAACACTTTAGTTGTTGTTACGTCTGACCATGGGATGCCATTCCCACGCGTTAAAGGTCAGGCGTACGATGACTCAAACCGAATTCCACTCGCGATTCGCTGGCCGAAAGGAATCCAAGGTCAGGCCCGAGTTGTCGACGATTACGTTAGCTTTATCGATCTGGCCCCTACCTTCCTCGAAGCTGCCGGCATCTCGTTGGAAGACAGCCAAATGGCCAAACTGACCGGACGGAGTCTCAGCGATATCTTCGCATCGAATCAATCGGGGAAGATCAACCCCGCTCGCGACTTTGTACTGATTGGAAAAGAGCGACATGACATCGGTCGCCCACACGATTGGGGCTACCCAATCCGTGGGATCATTCGCGACGAAAAACTCTATATCAAGAATTTCGAGCCCACCCGTTGGCCCGCCGGCAACCCGGAAACCGGCTACCTCAATTGTGATGGTGGAGCGACAAAAACCGAAGTCCTCGATGCCCGTCGGAAACGTAACGACGCCCGATGGTGGGAGATGTGTTTCGGCCATCGCCCTGAGGAAGAACTATACGATGTGCACACCGATCCCGATTGTGTCACCAATCTGGCAAACGTGCCATCGTTCAAGTCGGTCAAGAAAGCCCTTACCGATGAACTCACCCAACGTCTGAAAGAACAGCAAGATCCACGTATGGAGGGCAACGGCGAGATCTTTGACCGCTACATCTACGCCAGCCCCGGCGGCCAAAATTTCCATCAGCGCTACACAGAAGGCGAAGACTTGAAAGCCGGATGGGTCAACCCAACCGATTTCGAAACGCCTTCGTCAAAACCGAATGCCAAAGAGTAACCGGACAGAGCCCGTCTGCAATCTCCAAAGCAGACGCAGCAACGCCTCGATCGTCCGGCTTCCCCAAGATTGAAGCCGCCAAAAACAAGATCAACTACCAACAAGAGCACATCCAAACACCAAGGACTAAAAGACTGACCGCCAACATCTTCCACCCACTATTCACGTTAGTGCTCACACAGCTCGGACGCCGAATCCCTGATGGAGGCAATGTGTCAATCTAGAAGTCTCTCAAACTCAACAACCAGAAGAGATCAACGCGAATCCCCACTGAAGCAGCGATCGGTGTTGATTTCAACGAACCAACCCACTAAAACAGCAATGCGGAGCGGAACCCACCATCCACCGCTCCCCTAAAGCAAAAAAACGGGACGTGGCGCAGCCTGGTAGCGCGCTTGACTGGGGGTCAAGAGGTCGCAGGTTCAAATCCTGTCGTCCCGACTTAATGCAAAGCAAATCTAGACAACAGGTTACGACGAAGCCGCGAAAGCGGCTTTTTTCGTTTTTAGACCTTGGTGATACCTTTTTGGCGAAATTCGGTCTGTCAATGGTGATTTGCCCGTTGGACGCATCCACTTACCTGACATGTCGCAATGTCACTCTTTTCTATCGGTGACGAGCTACGAATTCCCCGGATTTCCATCCCCATAACTGATACTCTCTCCGGCAGTAACCTATTCGAGTGCCTGCCCGGATGCGACCGAGTAGATGTCTGTTCTTTGCGACAACACTTTTAACTCCCCCCCCGGTTCAAGATCCTCTGAATCGAACATTTTGTGCCGGGAGATGCTTAGTCACCGCAGCCGTGTTCGAGTTGGACTACCCGTTGAGCTGATCGGAAGAACGTGTCCGCGCCGTTGAAATTCACATTGAGCGTGCCGTCAGCGTAGGATGTCAATGTTCTTTCCTACGGCTGTTCGACCAGGATGACAGTGAAAGTAGCTGTTTTGACCTGCACGGATGACTCGGGTTACGATGACGCGTCATCCCAAAGTGCCCGGCACCTCTTGCCGCCGGGTCCGTCGGCGTGACAGCAACCAACGTTCCGCAAGTCTCCCTACAGTGAAACCTGGGGGGATACACGTTCGCCTGGAACTACGACGGCACCGATGCGGAACTCGTGCCGCCAGGCGGAACGGAAAAAATCTACCACGTCGTCGACGAGTTGATGCCCGGTGGCCGCCGCCAGCAGACGTAGCGGTTCGCGAGCCGGACGGAATGCCTCGTCTGTCATACGACCCGCAGCGGCTCGATTCAAGGCTTTCGCGTCGAGCAGCTCGATCGATCGGTTGACTCCGGACGGAATCAATTGACAGATTTCGTCGAGATGGGGCTGTTCGAAGACCCCTGCGCTCTGCTCGCGGAACTCAAGGTCCAGCCGTACCCGCTGACCGATCCATCCGACACCGGTGCTAATTTGCAGGCCCGGGCGCGGTCTTACCTGGACCTTTACTGTGCTCATTGCCACATCGGTGGCGGCGGGGGGAAGGCGAATTTTGAAGTGCGGCGCGAGTTGACGCTGGAGCGAACGGGCCTCGTCGGCGAACGCCCAACGCAGGTGACGTTCGAACTGTTCGCTCCGGAAATCGTGGCGGCTGGCGATCCCGACCGCAGCGTGCTGTTCTAGCGGATGGCGACGCTCGACCGTAGCCGCATGTCGGCTCACGCGTCATCAATGAATCCGGACTTGACCTCATACGCGAGTGGATCGCCTCGCTACCCGCGGAACAACCGTCACCGGCTGTCCGGAAATTGCGGAAAGACCAAGCAACATTCCTGGCAAGACTGCGGACAGATGAATCGGCGGTCGACGAACTACTGGCTTCGACGAGCGGTGCCCTGCAGTTGCTGAGGGCACTCGACGAGGGCACGCTACCGCCCGCAGTACAACAGCGGATTATCGAAGCGGCGACCGCAGACACGCCGCCGCACATCCGCGGTCTACTCGAGCGGTTCCTGCCGAAATCGCGACGATCGAAACGGCTGGGGGAATCAGTTGATCCGGCGATGATCCTTAGCCTCAACGGTAATGCAAAACGCGGCCGGGATCTGTTCTTGAACGCCACCGGTGTCCAATGCCGAAACTGTCATCAGCTCGGCGATCAAGGACGAAACGTCGGACCGCGACTAGACGACGTCGGCAAGCGACTCGCGCGTCGCCAACTGCTGGAAAGCATTCTCGACCCCTCCGCGGTCATCGACGAGAAGTTCCGCACCTGGATCGTGCAGACGGCAGACGGCAGACGGCCGCGTGGTTACTGGACTGCTGATCGAGCGGACGGATCGGGTGGTCGTGCTCCGCGGCACTGACGGAAAAGACGTCCGTATTTTGGCTGCCGATGTTGTGCAACTGGTCCCGGCGGAAAAGTCACTGATGCCGGACTTGCTCGCCCGCGACTTGAGGGCCGAAGAATTGACGGACCTCCTGAGCTTTCTGCCATCACTGCAATCCCCGCCGACCGAACCGTAAAAGCAGCGTTCTGTCGACTGCGATTCATCAAGTTCAATGTACTATTGCATGTGCGACGTTAGAAAGGTCGGTACTTAAGAACCGACGCGATCGGCGTCACTTAGAGTTCTCGCAGCCGAACGTCCCCGTCAAAATAACGTTAGACGCGTAATCGTGTCGGACGGCGGTGGTGCGAACAAGATGCCCTGGAAAGGGAAGAAAGCCGGGTCCGTCGCGGCCCTCCGTGCAGCATCCTCCGCCCAGGGGTCATACAAGGGGTCCCTGCGAATGACATGAATGTCAGGACCAATGCGAAGAATCCGTAGCCAACTATTGGGGCGTCGAGACTGGGCCTGCAAGTCGTTCGACATTGATTCTACTATGAGGAGCATGAGAGTCTCCTGACCACTGCGAGCGTCCCAGACCTTCGCGGTACCATCATGACCTGCCGAGACGATGCGGCCGCAACGGCGACTTTTTCAGCGGTCTGGGCTTCCGCCGTCGCTTTTTCCGCCTTGCTCCGTTCGGTTTTTGCTTTGGCTAATGCCACTTCCGTTTTCGCGCGCTCGACTTCAACTTTTTTTAGTGCCGTTTCGGTCTTTTTACGTTCGGCTTCTGCTTACGCGTCATACGTTCGCGTTTCGTAATGGGGCGAGACAGCAGGGGCTCGTCATCAAGATAGCGTCGCAAGTCTTCGGCGGCTTTGAGAGTGGCAAAGCGGTTCGTCGACTGTTTGGCCATCATCTTGAGGCAGATGGTTTCCAGATCTTGCGGCACCATCTGTGAGATGCTTCTAGGCGAGGGCGGTCCCTGCGACGTTACCTTGAGTAGCAGAACGTGCATCGGCCCCTCAAACGGCAGCTGGTTCGTCAGCAATTCATAAAATATGACTCCGAGCGAGTATTGATCACTGGCGGGGCCAACTTCGGTCTGGTCTCCCTGGGCTTGCTCGGGCGACATGTAAGCTGGTGTGCCAAGGATTGGGAGAACGGCTTTGCCAAGAGTTTTGATAGTCGTCTGCGAGATGAGTTCTTAGCTATCGAAGAGTTAAAAAGTTGAATACTGCCAGGAGACTGACCGGTACATGGAGAGACGACTACAACCATCATCGTCCGCACAGCTCACTGGAGTATCAAACCTCAACTGAGTTCACAGTTCTGTGTGTTGCTACAACTTTTCAAGACGTGCAACAGACAACTTCAGGCAAGGATCTCAAAACATGCCGACTATGCTCTTGCCAGTGAAAACGATGCTTGCCGTTGTGAATGTGACTCTTCTTGAACATCACCGATCTGAAGCATTCAGGTAACAGACGGCGCTTCGCGAAGGTATAAAAGACACCAGAATCGTAGAGTACCGTTACACATAAACCACTAACCCAAATCTATACTTCCCTTGGAACGGAACGGACGGCTTTGAAGTTCATACTTTGCTTCTATTTGATGATTGGGAGTCGACGAAAAAACTCGTTTATTCAATCTTTGTCTTGGCGGATCAGGTAGAATCTGCGGCATGGCTTATCCTCAGCACAACTCCTCGACGTCAGATCGTTCCGACTTCGCTACGACCCGATGGAGTCTCGTGCTCACTGCCGGCGAGCAGGACGATTCCGTGTCCGAAAAGGCGCTGGCCGAGTTGTGCCAAGCGTACTGGTATCCCATTTACGCCTACGTTCGGCGACGTTTAGGCGATGTTCATGAAGCTCAGGATCTTACGCAGGCGTTCTTCGGGCAGTTGCTGGAGAAGCAGACATTCCGCACTGCCGATCCAAATCGGGGGCGGTTTCGGGCCTTTCTGCTCACGGCCTGCAAGCGGTTTCTGATCAACGAATGGCACAAAAATCGGGCGGCCAAACGGGGAGGCTCGACAACTCAGTTGTCACTAGATTTTCCGGCGGGGGAATCGTGGTACTCCCTTGAACCGGCGGATACCCTGACAGCAGAACGTGTCTTTGAACGGCAGTGGGCGATCACGCTTTTGGGTCGCGTTTTGGAGCAACTTAAAGTCGAGTGCATCGCCAAGGGCAAGGGCGACCACTTCGAGCAGCTTAAACCGTTCCTATCCGGCACAAAGTCGGCCGAGGTTCATGACGCTGCTGCGACGGCACTTGGGATCAGTTCCGGGGCCGCGAAGGTGGCGGCCCACCGTTTGCGAACTCGCTATCGAGAGCTTTTGCGGAACGAGATTGCCCAAACCTTGGATCGTCCCGACGGGGTGGAGGACGAGATCCACAACCTGTTTGCCGTTTTGGGAACGTGAAAATTTCTCAGAATGGGCAAAAAGTCTGTAATCGTTCGCCGGTTTTCTTGAAGGAGACATTAGAACCGAAACCATCTTTCCCGCTGTGGAGATTCCTAACGTGTCCGAGACAAGCCATTGCCCAGATTGTGGTGCCGATTTGCCGACCGGAATGACGGAAGGCATGTGTCCGAAATGCTTGATGGCGGCGGCCTTGGACAGCAACGCCGAAGAACGGTCGGACGGCAACGCTTACACGCCGACAACTCCCATGCCTGTGGATTCTCCCGGCGGCTTCACTCCCTCGACTGTGGCTTCACTGGCGGAACACTTTCCATCTTTGGAAATTCTCGAACTCCTTGGTCACGGTGGTATGGGGGCTGTCTACAAGGCGAGGCAGACAAAGTTGGATCGGATGGTCGCACTCAAGGTTATCCGTCCTGAATCCGCCGATGATCCAGCATTTGCCGAGCGGTTCATGCGGGAAGCTCGCACTCTAGCCCGATTGAACCACCCGAACATTGTCAGCATTTATGACTTCGGTGAAGTCCATGTTGTCCGCGATCCTCAATCGCCGGAGAAGGACGGGAAATCGCGGCCGCTGTACTACTTCATCATGGAGTATGTCGACGGCGCGAACCTGCGGGAGTGGATTGAATCCAGCGATCTGACGCCCGATGAGTCGCTTGCGATCGTGGCGCAGGTCTGCGAATCGCTTCAATACGCCCACGATGAAGGCATCGTACACCGCGACATCAAGCCGGAAAACATCCTCCTGGATGGCAAAGGCCGGGTGAAAATCGCCGACTTCGGCCTGGCGAAACTGGCGATCCAAACGCCCGAGAATTTCACGCTTACGGCGACGCATCAGGTCATGGGCACACCCCGCTACATGGCTCCCGAGCAAATGGCTGGCTCGCATCATGTCGATCATCGGGCGGACATCTATTCGCTTGGCGTTGTGCTTTACGAGATGCTTACGGGCATGGTGCCGCGGGGCCACTTCGAGCCGCCCTCGAAAGGCTCCTCGTTCGATTCGCGATTGGATCGCATCGTGCTAGGATGCCTGGCAAGCGACCCGGATCGGCGGTATCAGGAAGTCAGCGAACTGGCGCAGGACATCTATCAACTTTACCGGAAATCGGGTGGCCTCGGCCAATCCACGGTTTGGACGCCCCGCGTGGCCTGGCCCGGCCCGTCCACGTTACTAGGGGACGCAGCCGGCTGGCTGGTCGAAAGGGGAGTGCGAGGCGGCGGCATCGCGAGAGGACTCACGCATCCCTCCGCCCCGGCCATCGCAGCGATCCTGCTGTGCCTAGCAGGTATCGCCAATGTCTTCAGCGTGTGGTATACGGCCACCGAATGGAGCAATGAGATTGCCGGACCGAAACGCGGCTACCAGGACGGTTATGGTATCGTTCACGCTGGCGTCTGTTTTATATTCGCCCTCGTCCTGTTCGCGACCGGGACACCGCGATCCGTTCCGCGCTGGCGTCCCAGGTGCATGTTCGCCTTCGGTGTCATCGCTGTCGTCCTCGGTGGAGCTGCGATCATCCACCACCATCACTACCCTTCTCGTGCAACAACCCTGTGGCATGACGGCTGCCTGATTGGTATAGGAATCGGCCTTTCCTTCCTCATTGTCGGTGCCTGGGACATGCGGTTGTGGTTGTCCCAGCCTTCGTTCTCGCGGCGTCGCTCCCGCCGTCCTTCTGGTCAATCGACGAGTTCCGCCAAGTCGCTACCGACGAAACGAAGTTCAATGCTCTCGGGCGGTCGCGATTGGGTGACTTTGAATCGGGAGCAAATCGAACGCGACCAACTCCCTGATTTATGCATCGTCTGCGGAACCGAGACCCAAGACCGGATCAACAAAGACTTCGGCTATCAGGCCCAGTGGGCTCAAATTCTGACGGTCATCGGGATGATCTTCGGTTTTTTCCCGGGCTTGATCGTGGCAGCCTTCACTGAACAGCGTCAGCGGATTGCCTGCCCAGTTTGTCCGGCTCATAAAAACCGTTGGAGCAAGTTTGTCTGGTTCGCCAGCCTGGGCTGGTTGTTGTGTATTCCGTTCGGCTCGGTAGGGCTGCTCGTTGCTTGGTTGTCCTTCCAGAATGCGTGGGGGCCATCCTGGTACGCGATTCCCTGCATCGTCGTCGGCATATTGGTTGGACTCATCGTTTACGGCATAATGCTGGCCCGGATGGCCGGAAGTCGGCCGAGCATCGAGACTATGTCGGCAACCGAACTCCGTTTGCGTCCCGTCTCGGCCGCCTTCGCGCGTGCCGCCGAGCAAAGAGGCCGCGAATCCGTTTCGAGTAAGCCCATCGCGGAAGCCGACTCGGAGAAGTCGAATGGTTCAAAAAATCCGCCTGATTTGGATATTACCGAAGTACAAGCTGAGGTCGAAGGGCCGGCACTCGTCATGTGCTTCACCGGCATCCTGATGCTCCTCGGGAATCTCGTTGCCATTGGAGTGTATTTGAGCATCTCCGACATCGACCAATTTTTTTGGATTCCGATTCCCGGATTGCTGGTTGGTGGCGCGATGCTGGCTGGTGGACTAAGTCTCCGGAAACTCCAGTCGTACGGATGGACGCAACTCGGAGCGATCGCTGGGCTGCTACCGGTCAATCCCGGTTGGTTGATTACCGCCCCAATCGGGGCATGGTTACTCAATTACGTTCTCAACAAGGACACGACGCGGCAGGCGTTTCGCCAACGGAATAGTGTGCAGCACCGCTAGGGAATACCTACGGCTTCACATAGAATGCCAGAGCGAAAGCGTCGATCGATGCTCGAATCAAAACGGCTAAACGCGGTCCGCAGAATAGCGCTAGAAAAGTACACGACGGTTGCTTACTAGAAAGAAGATGATTGTCCCGGCGAGTTAGTCAGCACGAAAGCTTGCCGATGTGTATAACGAAACGCTTCACCATGGCGAATTCCACTGCTCGTTTTGCAATTTTAACGCAGGAATGCGCAACAAGACGTTGACAAACACTGTCGCAGATACTGTCTTTAAGCAGACGAGATTAGTCCAAAACCGGCATGACACCGAGGGGCTAGTCATTCGTCGTGACAGCGTTGTCGAGAAACTCCAAGCAGAATTCCACTCTCATAAATGCCATTAGTCTCTGCACGTCTCTTTGTTAATTGTCCAAAGTTGGCTGGATGGGATTCTTTTGCCAGTCAAGGATCGGCGGCTTCAGCGACGTTATGAACGCTTGGTTCGTGAGCACATGAAATCGGCGAATCGTAATACGGCGGGGCGGTTCCTCAACAATCCTCGCGTCGAACTGCCCGTGCTCGTCGAGCCGCTGCAAGAAGCGGGTCGTTAGGCTTGTGCCGAGAGCGGTTCCGTCTTTGTCGTGCTGGCTCATGATTGGTGGAAGCTGGACTACAAATCGCACATTGGCACGACGATCTGCGGCAGATCACACACGCCGAAGATATCGGTTAGCGTTCTGGCAACCTCTGTCCGATCGAATCAGCTAACAGCAACAAACAATTGCAATGGAGGCGCAGCGGTCTCGGCGTAGGGCGACTGGCGTAGTCAGGATGGAATGGTTGATGTCGACAGATAGGAAGGCAGCTTTGGTTCGAATCAAGAAGGTCACGATCATACTGCGAGCTTCGAAGAGACGCGGTATGGATGGTCTGGCTTTGTGTTTGTGTTAGTCGCGGGGTTTGTTCCGGTGCTAGCCGCTGAGCAAGCTGAACCCGTTGTTCGAGCGAGCGAGATCGAATGCGAAAGCGGGCACGAATAACGAGATCATCGTGTTCGATTGTGCGGTTATGGAAGCCATCCCAGTTCACTCGTTGACCGAAATTTTCGACTCAGAAGCTCAGCAGCAAGCTCGTCTGGAGTGTTGCCAAAAACCGTTTCGTGCGTGCTCCGTAATGGGCTTCAATATGCCTGAAGACGTACGGAATTTTGGTGTCGTTTCATCGGCTAAAACATTCCGTTTCGCGCTTGAATTGCCAAAGATCTCATGGATTGAGTCCTTCATCTCGTCGATCCGGAAGATGTTCAGTGGGAATCGCACTTATTCGGCCAGAATCGCCTATCGCGATGAAGAGGAAAACGATAACGATAGTGTCTCTAAGCTCGACTTTTGCTAATTCAGGCAGCCATAGTGAGGCGTTTGAGTAGGTAATCTCTGAAGTCGTGCGGGAGTTTCTTGACAGCCCCGACATATTGGGGTTGCTCAAAAGCCCATTCGTTCCAGATGAGTCTGCGGACTTCCGAGAGAGCGGTGCTAAACGTTGGTTGGGACTTCTCATACCATGGCCAACTCGGAATTGTGACCGAATGTGTTGTTTGATGTTGATGATAGATCAGACTCACGAGGCTATACAAACTCATGAGCCACGGTTCGACTCGTTCGACGGCGAGTCGACTAAACCGACGGGGAGAGCCGAGTCCTAGCCTGACCTTGCATTCCCAGAACGTGACTTCAATCGCCCACCGAGATACATAGGATTCCACAATGTCAGAACCCGACCAACTCGGATCGCTACTATAGAAATACTCGGAGCGATGCGTGCCTTCCATGTCTTCGACGTACACGAATGAAACCGGCACGAGACCAAAGCTGGGTTTGTATCAGCGGCCTTGCCCTCGAATGAGTTTCACCTGACGCTTGCCACTGCCATACCATACCACTTGCTTTGTGCGACCGCGTTTTGTTTGGACTAATTCTTCGGGTTTGGGTTGCCTCGCACCTTTGACGCGAGGCCGACCATTACCGGAACACTCGGGCGGCGGGGCATACAAATTTGCGTTGCCGTAGAATCGTCCTACGAACGTCAAGTGGGGGCGATAGGCGTGAGCAAATCGCGTCATCTCGTGGGTGGAGTACTGTCCATCGCCAGTCAAAACAAAACGCCGCTCAGGAAACCAGCCCAGCATTCGTCTGGTGAGAATGCGTGCCAATTCGCCCTTGGTGCGGTGCTTGCGACCGAGACGCCGAATGACTTCCGGCGGAGTATACAGCACACACAGCACCTGCAACGTCCATGGCCGATTCGTCCAGGGGGAGCGAATTGTGACAGCTAGCACCACCCACTTGTTTCCCAAAATCAGCTTGGTCAGGCTGTGAGAACTACGGACTGCATCGCGATGCTTGGCCTTGCCCCAGACGTTGCAACCGGATGTTCGGTGGTCGTGTCATCGACGACAAGTCCGATCGGTTCATCCGGGGGGGGGCTAACTCGATGACGATGTTGGCTAGTATTCGACCAACGTACCACGTCGACCAAGCAGGCCTGGAAAACAAGCGATAGTAGGTGCTAAAATGGCCCGTCAATAAACCCGAGGCCACCATCAAGATGGCCGTCAGCGTACGATGTCCAATAGTGATGATGGTTGCTAGAGTCACTGCTAGCATTCGGCGGGCCGTTGGCTGGGTGAATGCAGGCGAGAATCGTACCATCAAATCTTCAGCCACCTGGGGACCTTGATCCATTGCGGACTCCGTTCAGAAAAGGTCAAGTTGTGACAGCTCAACCCTCTCCCAGAGTCCGCATTTTTGCAATTCAATTCCACCCAAACTGGCATAAGTCGAGCTAAGATTCCGTCATTAGACATGGTGGTCAACGAGTGGCAAATAGAACGCGATCCAGGCGAGTTGTCGACCCGGATATGAGAGGTGCGGGCCTATTTCTTAGAAATAGATTTCCAAACAACCTGTCAGTCTCAAAAACTAGGCATGTCTTCGGAAATTAGAGTCGTCTTGGGAAAGCGTGATACTAGTTTGTTGGCGATGTTGGTGACTTTGGCGTTCTTTTCTCGTTTTGGCTGCATTTCTACGGGGTTTTGGCTTTTGCACTTACTTTGCGAACGACTTGTTGCGAACTCGCAACGAAGTTTGATTTTAGTTCAAACTAGCTTTCAATCACTTCTATAGTTTCAGTTTCAATCACTTCTTGAAACATAACTAGCATCAAGAGTGAAACGAGACTTCAGTTTGATGTAGTCGAGGGGCGGATATACACAAAATAAGCCCGTCAACTCAACTTGATCGACGCGCGTTGCTCGTGTTCCGGTTCATCAGCAGTCGATCGACCGTCGCGGTTTGTGGCCTCTAGTGATGGCCAACGCCGTCGTCCCTTGCGACCCTGCAGCGGATTCGGCAAATTGAAAGCACTTCGATTGGGGATCACTGAGGAGCCAGTGCAGTGAGCAAGCGACAAAGGTGTGGGCATCCTTTGAAAATCGAAGCGGACCGTAGCCGATCCTGCCGCATATGCAGGGGACACGAACCTAGCTGTCGCCAATTCGCCTCCGACCTATGCGGTGTCCCGATGACCGAAAAAGATCCAATCGACTTCATCAAGGGGATTGTCGACGATCCGGTCAACAATATGCCGCGATTGATCTATGCTGATTGGTTGGACGAACAGATTGATACACGCGACGAGCTCGTTCGAGTCGAGTGCGAATTGAGTGACAATGGCCTTTCAGTCGAAAAGTCCAATGACGACTTCGTGCATGTGATCCCGCCGGGACTGCCAACTGACGCATTCCTTCGGTGCATTCATCTTTTAGATAGCCGCGCGAAGTTGCGGCGAGAACTGAACTACACGGAGCCACCACCGCTTTCGGAATAGAAACGGTAACACGAACCCGATTCTGGGCTTCTGGTCTCCGATTCGTGCGGCTATTCCCGGAACCGGGCCCATGTCGCGGCTGCCGGCGTCGCGGTACCGGAAGACTTTCGAGAGTCGCTACGGAATGCGGCCGGAGCCCGACTTTTTTTGCGACTGCACCAGGCCAACAGTCAACACCGACCCGCCAGCCAATCCACTGCGGACGTGATCACCTTGGCCGCTTCAACCGTGGGCGTCGATTCCTCGATCATCACGCGTTCTACAATCGCTTCGCCGTATTCGCCGAGAACGACTGAATCGCCGCTGGTTACCAAACACCATTTCATCCGTCGGCCGGGATCGGCTCGTCGAATTTCGCGGCCGTCGTAAGCGAGAATCACGCGTTGCGGGCGAATCACGACGTCGTAAACGTTTCGGTCGGTCATTCGGACGGAAAGCCGTAGGGCGTGAATCCTGCGGTCACGGTTGGCTTTCCGCTGTGCCTTGTCCCGTTGCCGTCGATAGCTCGATAGGCCGCCCATTTCGAAACGGTAAATCCGCATAGCCCGGTCGGCAAGCTGGTCGCGTCGATCTCAAACAGAATCCCGAGGTTCCTTAAGATTCAAAGCACGAATCAGTCCATCGTGGACTTTGTAAGCATCCGATTCAATAAATCCCTGTGAGGGATTAAAGCATCGATAACGCCACGCTGTGGAGGCACCGACTTTGAATCCGATGACGGAATTTGCAAACAGGAATCTCAGGTCGTCAACGATTTCGGTCTGCGAATAGACAACGCCTAATGAATTGAGTTGCGATTCAAGGTCGCTACGTGCAAATTGGGTTGAACCGTGGTTCTGCACTGCGGAAAGCAGTTGCCGAATGCGAGGGCGTTGGACGGACCACTCATCGAGTAATTCTTGCCGAAGCCATTCTGAGTAGCCTGGCTCCGCGGTGTAGATCGCTTCAACGGAGAGATGCGTGTACTCTTCGGGCGTGTCTTCGAAAGGATCGTTGGCATGGTCTTGCATCGCGGCAATCGTGCGACTAAGGAAGCAAATCATGTCTCGTGGTCGCATCATGGTACGTTTGAGCAAGTAGTTCGGCGGTTTCGATCTTTGCCGCATCTCTTTCTTGTCAAACAATGCCTCAAAATCGTCGATAGCATCCACTCCCTTTTGTTCTGCGAAGAACGAAATTCGACGCAACAGCAACTTTATCAAGTCGTCACGGTCCCATTTGAGGAGTGCTCCGCAGTCTTCTCGTAGCTTATTGGAATCGTTTAGTGGCAAGACCGAGAAGATATCTTCACGTAGAAAGACGATTGGACGAACTTGTCCGTCGTACCTAGTGGTTAGGGAGTCGCAAGCGGAGACCAATCCAGCAAGGACTTTCCGCGAAACATCCAGCGAGACATCGTCCCAAGCCTCATCAACTCGATCGAAGCAGATGATTGTTCGCGACTTTAGCGGCTTGGATTTTACAATAGATGCATCGAGAAATGTGATGAGGTTCGAGATGTTTTGGGCCAGAGAAGTTCGTATGTCATTGTCGGCTGCAACTTCATCGAACGATACTTCTCCACCAGCTACGTTGACGCCTTCAAATTCACCTTCTTCAAAATCAAGGCCTGCTTTAGGAAGCTTAATCTTCGAGAGTTTCAGTAGCTTTCTACCGATTAGATGGTAGATGTTCGGAAGTGGATGGTCGAACAATTTCTCTAGAAGCTTCTTTGCTTTGAGAATTGGTTTTGGGACTGTTTCTCCACGATTACTGCAGTGGGATGCGTAGGCTTTGATGACTTCCACCAAAATCACGAATCGCCAAGACTGCTTGTAGGCCAAAGATTCTGCCGTTTCGGTGTTTGTAAGAAGCGAGTGAACCTTCCAATTGTAATCTTCGAATGAGAGCGAAACTAATACGTCATTGTCAGTTAGATATTCCTTCGGATTTTCCTGAAGATACCGAAAGACTGCTGTCTTGCCCGCACCTTTACGTCCCAAGACGAGAAACGAGGACTTACTGTCCAATACAGTGCGAAGTACGCCATTGTCATAAAAATAGTTAACCAAATTGTCGTCACGTTCTGCAGAAACTTTGCCAACCTCCATCCATTCGAGAATGTTCATTTGGTCTCTCAACTTCGTTAATATGACGATTGCCAGTTGTGCAAAGCGTGCTCTTTAGTTAATCGCAGAATGCTTCGAAATCAAGTCGCCACGGGCATTAATCATGAGAGGTTGGAACACTTCGTGATGGTCGTTAGCCTGACGGATTACCGCCACGTCCAGCGTCGGCGCTGAGAATGTCGACCTGATGGCCGGGAAAGCAAAAAGGTCGCTTGCGGTTTTTGTCCAACTGAGGCAGTTTGAACGGACAATGCGTTCAATGTTGCTCGCATCCTGTTCGTCGGCTGTTCCGAAGCCGTTCCAAAACCGAAACAGGATCCGTTGGTCGATCGGCTCGCCAAACTGCTGGAAGTCGCCTCGGTCACGGTCCACGCTGCAGGCTCGAATGTGATCGTTCACATCGCCGACTGGCATTTCGTGCCGAGGGAATACTTCGCTGCGGAGCTCCCGGACGTTGCAACCGAGGCGGAGATCGACGAGTTGTACACCGAGTTCCTGATGAGTGTTGATGCGGTCCAACGCGAGCAAACCGCCGTCCTGCGTGCCTTAGGCGTCTCCGAGGTTTGGCAGGATGGCTGATTGGTTCTGAGACGTTCCACAGGCTCGCTGAGGCGAGCGTAAAGACGAGACAGGATGGAGCTATCTGCCCGATCGGATCCGAAGTAACGAATGAATGACTGGTGTGTTTGATCACTTGTTTGTTGCTAGTTACAGTGTAGCGGCATTCAAGCAATTGCCGTTCGCCGACGCAACTCGCTAGGAAACCGTGATGCCACGCAGAGTTCGTTGTCCTTATCCAGATTGTCGTCACATGCAGCGCCTTGATGATGACATACCGCGGGAGAAGGTATCGTGTTCGTCGTGCAGCCGAGCGATTCGGCTAAGAAAGACCGAATCCCACGATATGTCAAGGACCCAATCAACATCCATCGGCTCCACTAGTTCACACGGGCCGTCAGAGCCTCCGCGAAAGATCGGCGGCTTTGAAGTGGGGCGGTGTCTCGGTTCGGGGACCTTTGGGGAGGTCTATCGCGCGTATGATCCGGAACTGGACCGCGATGTGGCACTGAAGCTACCAACAGTCAATACACTCAAGTCTAAGAAATCTCGAGAACGGTTCCTACGAGAAGCAAAAGCCGCAGCGCGGTTGCGACACCCGAACATCGTGCCAGTGTTTAAAGCTGGCCGCATTGGCGAGCAATATTTTATTGCATCGGCGTTCATCGAGGGTCAGACGCTGGCCGACGAAGTTAATGAGCAGCCGCTTGATTTCCAGCGCGCGGCCCGTATCGTGCAGAAGTTATCGGATGCATTGCATTATGCTCATGAGAACGGCATCGTCCATCGCGACGTCAAGCCTGAAAACGTGATGCTCGATAGCCGCGATGAGCCGCAACTGATGGACTTTGGCATCGCTCGTCTAGAAGAGTCGGCCGAGAAATTTACGCAGGACGGGCATGTTTTAGGCACTCCGGCGTACATGTCGCCTGAGCAAGCCGCCGGCAAGCAGGATGATGTCGGTCCGGCTAGCGACCAGTACAGCGTGGGTGTCGTACTCTACGAGTTGCTGACCAACCAAACGCCGTTTAGCGGCACGACAGCTGCGGTCGTGCTATTCAATGTTGCCAATTCGGAAGCCCCTGCTCCGACAACGATTAACACAAACATTCCGCGAGACCTGGAAACCATCTGCCGAAAAGCAATGTCTAAAGAAATTGGCCACCGCTATGCATCCTGCCAAGAACTCGCTAAAGACTTACAGAACTTCTTGGACGACGAACCGATTACCGCCCGCCCGTTGACTTCGCTGCAACGGGTGCAGCGCTGGGCTCGACGAAACCCCGCCATCGCTGGACTGCTAGGTACGGTCGCGACAATGCTGTTCGGCGTGGCGGTACTTTCGGCAGTATTTGCCGCTCGGCTGAAATTGGAACGTTCGCGCACTGAGGCCAAAGCGATCGAAGCCACCGAGCAGAAGCAGATCGCCGAAGACAAGGCATCGGAGGCTCTTCGCGAACGGCGATCAGCCGATCAAGCGAGACAGCAAGCGGAATTGAAGCGGCAGGACGCCGAGAAAAAGGCCGAAGCCGCTTTGGCGGCCAAACAAGTCGCTGACCAGAGAGCTGCGGAAGCGGACCGACAAACGAAAGTCGCCGACGCGGCTCGCTTAAAGGCGGAGAAACAATTCCGAAACGCTTATCGTGTTTATTACCAGGCCGAAATGAATCTCGCCAGTCGGGATTTTCTGAACCGAGACTTCGATAGTGTCCGCCGCCGCTTGCAAAGGACTAATCCAAATCAAACCGCCGGTATGGACCTCCGCGGCTTCGAGTGGCATTACCTGAATCGCCACATCCAAGCCGTACTGGCAACGCTCAAAGGCCATGAACGCGGTGTGACGGACGTCGTATTCAGCCCTGACGGGACGCTGCTCGCCTCGGCCAGCGACGACAAAAAGATTCTACTCTGGGATGTCGCAAGCTGGACGATTCGGCACACACTTGAAGGGCATAGCAGTCATGTGACGGGGATCGACTTCTCACCGGATGGTCAGCAACTCGTCAGCGTGAGCTACGACAAAAACATCATTCTTTGGGAGACGCAGTCCGGGAAGAAATTGCAGACATTGCGAGGGGGCCAACTCAAAGTTGGCGCAATCATCAAAGCTCACACTGATAGTTTGACGGACGTTGCATTCAGTCCGGACGGAAAGCGGATCGCCACGTCCGGCCGGGACAAATCAGTTTGCATTTGGGACGCAACAGCTGGCAACTTGCTGGCCAATCTCTCCGGGCAAGAAGCAGTGCCCACCGCCGTGGCGATTAGTCCTGATGGCTTGCACGTCGCCATCGCCAGCAAACCCTCATGTATTCTCGATATCGCGACTGGCAACGTCGAAGTTTCCTTCGATTCCGTGAATATCGGCATGGACGTCAGCGTGGATTATAGTCCGGATGGCCGATGGTTGCTCAAAGCCGGCGGAAGCTCGTTAGCAATGTTCGATGCCGCCACAGGCAAGAAACATTGGTTAATCTCTTCGAATTCGATGCTTCGAAACGCCGTATTCAGCCCAAACGGAGAGCAAATTGCAGCCACCACGGTCGATGGCTCGGTTCACCTTTGGAATATCGACGCTCGGCAGAAACTAGCGACTTTCGAAGGGCACGACACCGACGCAGTTGCCGTGGCTTTCAGTCCGGACGGTCAGCGGCTCGCATCCTGCAGCAAAGATGGCAGTATCAAGATTTGGGACGCGACGAACCAAGATGCTACTCCCGTCTCCATGCTATTCGGAGGGTCGGTTCAGGATATCGACTTTTCTCCAAAGGAACGTTTGCTGGCCTACGTCCACTATCGACAAACCGGACTTTGGAATCTGAAAACGAAAGCCGAAGCAATACCGATTGAGGCTTCATACCGGATCGCATTCAGTCCGGACGGGCGACGCCTGGCATCGCAATCAGGTCGCAATGTCATCAGCTGGGACGTCCGCACCCCAACAGACGTAATCAAGTTCAATCCGCCCGACAGTGTTCGCGCCATCGATTTCAGTCCCAACGGCCAGTTGCTCGCTGCAGGAAGTTGGAATACGGATCAGGTCCACATTTGGGATACGAATACAACAGAGGAAATCTGGACAATCAAATCGGAGCTATCTCAAATCTATGCCATTGCTTTCAGCCCGGACAGCCAGCGTTTGGCCGTCGCGGGTTACAGTCCCGACGTGGTCAACGTTTGGGGTCTCGAAGAGCGGAAAAAGCTGTTAACGCTCAAAGGACATTTCGACCGGCTCTACGATGTCGAGTTCAGTGCAGACGGTCAGCGTATTGCGTCCGTCGATGCCGACGGAGTACTCAAGCTTTGGGACGCTAAATCTGGTCAAGAAATCCGGACGATCCGAAAGCAATATGGCAATGCCCTGGCATTTTCACCAGATGGCCGAAGGCTCGTGTCCGGCGGTAAAAACACTTTGACAATCTTCGATGCCACGACGGGCGATGAAATGCTTACTCTTGTGGGAGCACCACACAACCTCCAAGCGATGGCCTTCAGCGCCGATGGTCGTGTGCTCGCTGCCGGTGGTG
The DNA here is from genome assembly GCF_984380535.1 of Thalassoroseus sp. Lineage (NCBI taxonomy): Bacteria > Pseudomonadati > Planctomycetota > Planctomycetia > Planctomycetales > Planctomycetaceae > Thalassoroseus > Thalassoroseus sp. Next base: position 95,588 of record NZ_CFHRBF010000012.1, on the reverse strand, counting down.
ATGGGAACAATGGCCGCGGGGGTATGATCAGACTCTGGCATGCTGCACCCCTTGCCGATGAGTCTTCCGACTCACTGCAAGAGTCGCCATGAAATGAAATCGCGACTTGATCGATGGACGTCAACTGTCGCAGAACGTCCAAGAATTTGCTGACGTGAGTGCCGCCAGATCCCATCGCCATATGATCGTCGCGAAATGGGGGCTGCTGGGCAGCTGCTCGTCGCAGGTGAAGTCAAACAGGTTCTGCCGGCGGATAATGCGGAGTTACTGCGTTTGGGTTTTCCGTTGCGGGACAGGTTCACTGAAGCCGACAAGGAACACAGAGAAGACGAGAGGGTTCGGCGGATCGTCGCGGCGGGAGAATCACCGGCGGTGTTGGTTCTTGGTGGTGGGCACGACTTGAGCGACAACTTGCCAGCGGGTTGGAGGAGCGTCCGAGTCGACGTGAACGCTTGGCAACACCGTAGGAAACGGGAATAATGTTGTCTTTCTGAAATCCAAAACTGGGAATCTGGTCATAATCATGTCAATTCTATTGCCAGAGGTTTTCGGCGTATCGGCGAAGCCCGTGCGATCCTATATCGTCCGTGACGCCGTTGACGACAAATTCACAGCGGCTTTGGAGTCAGATCGTCAGATCGTAGTCTATGGATCATCTAAGCAAGGAAAAACGGCGCTAGTCTCGAAGTATTTACCGTACAAACAAAACATCGTCGTCAGTTTGACGCCGCGAACCAATGTTATCGACATCTACAACGCTATCCTCCGCCAGCTGGATATTAGAATTGAGACGGCCGCTGAAGAATCAAGTGCTACACAAGCCGGAGTAGCGACGTCCGTTGGCTTTAAAGCATTCGTGCCGTTTTTGGGTGGCGGCGACGCATCAGTGAAAACAGAAGCCAAATCGACTGGCAGCGAAAAGACTGCTTATGAAGAGGTGCCATTCAATTTAGAGCTACCGCAAGATGTGGCTGAGTTGATTCATAGAGTTCGTGACTCGATTGTCGTGATCTTAGAGAACTTCCACTACCTTGATGATAACAAGCAACAGCAATTTGCTTTCGATTTGCGAACATTCCAGGAACTCGGAGTCCAGTTCGTTATCCTCGGCGTTTGGCGAGAAAAGAATCGCCTAATTCAATTCAATGGAGACTTATTAGACCGTGTTACCGAGGTTCCTGTCGAACCTTGGACGGAGAGTGAGTTTGAGCTTGTCGCTGGCAAGGGGGCGACAGAACTCAATATTACACTTTGCGATCAATTGATCAAAAAATGCAGTGACGCGTCGTTCGCAAGCATCGGAGTTTTTCAAGAGTTATTGAAAGAAGTTTGCCAGCTTGCTGGTATCTGTGAGGCAGGCGCAACGATTCTTCACATAGAAGATCTTGAGTTGGTTGATCGTGCCATCGAAACAAAAGCTGAGCAATATGCAGCTAGGCATCAACGTGCTTTGGAATCAATTGCTGCCGGCAACGTAAGCACCTCTTCGAAAGACGGGCTTGCCCCTCTTTTCTTGCCATACTATCTGATAAAAGTACTTCTAGACGCAGGCTATGATGGAATTGCGTCCGGCATGCGAAGAGCGACTATCCAAGAGCGGATACGTGCTGAACATCATCGGGGAGAAGATGTTCGAGGTTCCGATATGAGTAATTTGCTGCACAATCTTGCAAAGTTGCAGGCTAACAAAAATATTACGCCGCCAATCATCGACTACGATAGAACCAGCAAGTTACTCCAACTGGTCGATTCGACTTTCTATTTCTTTCTGCGGCACGCCGATTTGGAGCGAATTTCGGAAGAAATTCCTAACCCGTTGGACGAGTAAATGAAAAAGCCCGGTGACAGCCATCACAACCACCGGGCGGGAATTGTCGGTTTCGTCGTCAATTCGCCGTGGGCAAGTAAATCCGCCGATCGGCAACTAAGTCGTCGACAGTCATCTCCAATACTTACGCGATGGCCTGAAGCGTTCCTTTGGCTCTCCCGTGTGATGTTCGGCAAGAAAGAAACCCGGCGCGGAAGTGCGACGGGCTCGGGGTGGTTGGTTCGGTCAGTTGGTATCGTCACGCCACCACAACCGGGCTTCACACCTAGCACCGATCGAGTGGCAAGAGGGCGGTGCCATCATCGAAGAACGTGGCCGCCCCACTCCAGATAGTTCCTATCTGGGAGCCTGCATGATTTGCCGTGAATTCCGCTGCGATCGCCGTCGCTACGCTGCTACTCAGTTTGGGTTTGTGAATGCGAGGCGGTTGGAACCAGTGTCCGGTTCCCAGAAGAACAACGCATTCAACGCAGTCATGTCGTTCGGTTCGTTCGTCAGGGGAGTGACGACGTGGAAGGCGTTGCCGTTCACGAACGATCGCGGAATCGGATCGATCACAAAGTCGAAGTCCGCTTCGGGCGAATCGTCGTTGACCGCCAACCGATTTCGACCGGTTTCCGGATCCCAGAAGAACAAATCGCTTTGTCCGTCTAGGTTGAAGTCGCCGACGGCGATCTCGGTGAAGGCGTTGCCGTTAATAGCGGCCGGAGGCAATACGTTGGTGGCGGCACTTTCGAATTCCGTAGTGTCGCTGGGAACGCCCGGTTGCAGGAAGATCATGCGGTTGCGTCCCGATTCCGGGTCGCTGAAGAACAACTCTTTGGTGCCGCCCGTTCGAAACTGACCGATTTGCACATCCGAGAACTCGCCGTTGATTTGGACCATTGGGATCGGTTTGGTCTGCACGTTGTCAAACTGACTGTCTTCCCCGATAACCACAACGTCCAAGTGTGCTAAGCGGTTGGTTCCCGGTCCCGGTTGCCAGAAGAACAAGTCATCCGTGCCGCCACCATCAAGGTTGCCTGCAACAATCCGTGAGAACATATTGCCATTGATGGCCGCTCGCGGAATGATGTCGGTTTCCACATTGGCGACTTCAATCCCGCCTGGCGATCCGGCTTGAAGATGCAACAAACGGTTTCGACCGGTTTCCGGGTCCCAGAAGAACAAGTCGTCTCCGCCGCCACCGTCAAAATCACCGGCCACGAACTCTCGGAAGTTTCCGTTAATCGCCGCGGTCGGCACTGGATTTTGAATCACGCTGCCGTCACCGAGTACGACCACATTGCGACCATCGATCGGACTCCAAAAAAACAAGTCGTCCTGTTGGGCCGGATCGGCTTGACTGTCATCGAAATCGCCCGAAAGCACTTGGCTGAAGAAGTCGTCGATTTCGTCGGGTGAAATCGATTGAGACTCCCGTTCACCCAAGATGTCCGCTTCGGGTGTTGGTTCGGCCGTGGAACGAATTTCAATGACGAAATCGTTGCCGTCACCACCTTGGTAAGTGGCCGTAGCGGTGAGATCGCTGGATAATCCCAATTCCGAGGTGACATTTGCCCCTTCGGAGACGTTGCTGAACTGCCCGTTGATCGAATCGTCTTCATCGTTGGCGATGAGCACGTAGTCATCGCCCGCATCGACTTCCGGCGAACCAAGATTTTCAAGATCGAGCGTGACATTGTTTTCGATCGTGACCATTCCGGTGACGTTCAACTGATCGTAATCGTCACCCGCTTCGGCTCCGTTGGGATTGTCGTCCTGCACTTCGGCGGTGTAGGTCGATCCGCTTTGGATCGTGAGATTGTTGTAGTTGCCGATCCCCGGACTGTCACCGGGAGACAGATTACCGCTGACTGCGGTGCCACTGCCTTTGGTCGTCGTGACATTCACGTCGTTGGCGGCATCGAGAGTGATGTTTCCATCAGCACCCGGCGAACCGTCGGGGGCCGATCCGCCAACGGCGCAGATCGTCATTCCGATGATCGAACCGTTGTCACTGGTGACGGTCGTGGTACTGGCATCACCACCGTCTCCGGAAGTGGAGTCGCCGCCGTTGCTGATCAGCGTGTCGAATTCGACGGTTTGACTCGCTCGGACATTGACGGAACCGCCTGAACCGCCTGCACCGCTGCCTTGTCCACCCGCAGCGGTTCCAGTGCCCATCGTGATGGGCCCGGAAGCACTGTCGATATTCAACGATCCGCCGGTACCACCGGTCGCCGCACTGGCCCCATCTGAGACGGTGCCCGCATCTCCACCGGATGCGTCGAACGTTGCACCGGTCGAGTTCGTAATCCCGGCGTCGGCTCGCAACTTGAGAGTCGCTCCGGTGCCTCCGGTACCTGCTCCCTGACTGCCGCCGCTGCCGTTTTGCCCGTCGCCTCCAGCAGTGGATGCGGTATCCGTAACCGTTAGAGTTCCTGCGACGGCATCGACGGTGAGCGAACCGGCGGCTCCACCGGATCCACCGGAAAACGAACCGCCTCCGGAACCTTGACCGCCGTCACCACCGGCCGTGGCAACCGACGCGATCGAAATGTCCCCCGCCTGAGCGGTGACGGACAGACTTCCTGCGTTCCCGCCGTCACCGGCGGTGGCATTCATTCCGCTTCCGGTGTCGCCGCCCTGACCGCCGCTCGCGGAGATCACACCGGTCGATTCGATGGCCATCATGTCGCTGGTTTCTGCGGTGATCGTGATCGAGCCGGCGTTGCCACCCGAACCGGCTGGGAATCCCATACCGCCAGCTCCCCCGTCTGCTAGGAACGACTCGCCCGTAATACGGTCGTCCGTGGTGACTTTCAGCGTTGCCCCGGAACCACCACTCCCGCCGGTTCCCTCGGGGCTCATACCGCCGTCGCCGCCGGTCGAGGAAAGCGTCATGGCATCGACCACTCCGCCGCCGGAAATGTTGACAGAATTGGCATTCCCGCCACTGCCTCCGCCGCCGGTTCCGTCGGCAGCGCCACCGACTCCGCCATTCGCGGTCGCCATCCCGATTGTCACGCCGGAGGTATTCGCCGTGACGCCGATTCCGCCTGCGTTCCCGCCGTCGCCGCCGGAACCTCCCATCACGGCTCCATTGCCACCGGCTCCACCGTCACTGGTGATGTTCTGAATGTCAACGGACATGTCGGAATCCGCCGTTGATTTGATCGTCACGGAGCCGCCATTTCCGCCATCTCCGCCGGGCATGCCGTCCGCTCCATTGCCACCAGCGACCGTGACTTGCATGCCTTCGATCAGGGTGTCGGCGGTTATTTTCACGGTCGCCCCGGAACCGCCACTCCCACCGGTGCTGGATTCCGACGCACCGCTGTCGCCGCCGGTTGCTGCGGCTGTCCCGAAGACGATTCCGCCGGAGTTCGCGGCCAAGTTAACGGTTCCCGCATTGCCACCGCTTCCGCCTGTGCCATCCGTTGCTTCGCCACCATCGCCGCCGCTGGCACTTGCCGTATCGGTTACGTCGAGAGCCATGTCTGACGAACCCGAGATTGTCAGTTTTACCGAGCCGGCGTTCCCGCCGTCACCGCCTACCGCTCCGTCACCCGCGTTGCCGCCATTGGATTGAACGCTGGCAGCCGTTGCAGTGTTGGCGTTGAAGGTCAGGCTTCCACCTGAACCGCCTGCCCCGCCGGTTGCGGACTGCGACAACCCACCGGAACCGCCGTTGACGTTCGCCGTTTCGATCGTTGCCGTCCCGCTGGTTGCGGAGAGGTTGACCGTCGCTCCGTTGCCACCACTCCCGCCGCTGCCGTCCGTCGCCATGCCGCCATCGCCGCCGGATGCAGATGTGACGCCGGTCATCACGAGGGCTTCGGTCGTGGCTGCGGACGCGGTGGCTTTGACCGATCCCGCATTTCCGCCGTCACCACCGACGGTTCCGTTGCCTCCATTACCGCCATCGGCGCGAACGTCGGCGGTCTCGATTTCGCTGGCATCGATCGTGACCGTCCCGCCAGACGCACCGCCTCCACCGGCATCGCTGTCGGACATTCCCCCAGTTCCGCCAGAGGCTTCGACAGTGTTGACGACAAGACTTCCATCGCCCGCCGTGAGAGTGACGGTGCCGGAATTGCCACCATCACCGGCGGTCAATCCCATTCCGTTGCCGCCGTCTCCGCCGGAGGTGCTTGTCGTGCCCGTCAATTCGAGGGCAGGGTCGGCCATTGCGGTCGCGGTGATCTTGACCGATCCGGCATTCCCGCCGTCTCCGCCTTGGTCGCCGTCGCCGGCCGTCCCGCCGTCGGCGATCGCCCCGACTCCGCTGGCTTGCTCAACTTTGACCGTAATCCCGACACCGCTGCCGCCCGCTCCGCCGTTGCCGCCCATGTCCGCGGTTCCGCCGTCTCCGCCGCTCGCGACGAGCGTCTGAAACATGACGGTTCCGTTGTTTGCCGTAACGGAGAGTGTCCCGGCATTGCCACCGGTTCCGGCATCGGCGGTGCTGCCGTCTCCGCCGTCACCTCCAATGGTCGAAACATCACCCGAGAGTTGGATGGCTTGGTCCGCATCGGCCGACGCCGTCAACGAGGCGGAACCCGCATTGCCACCGTCTCCGCCAGCATTGCCGCTCCCGGCATCTCCACCGGTGGCCGAGACGGAAGTTCCATCGATCCGAGCCGCACTGACTTCGATGGTTGCCCCCGCGGAACCGTCGGCTCCGTTGCCGCCATTGGTCGAGTTTCCGCCGTTGCCCCCGTTTGCCAGCAACGTGTCGAATCCGGCCATTCCATTGTTGGCGGTGAGCGTCAAAGAGCCGGCATTGCCCGCTCCACCACCGGCCGCTGTTGTTCCCGTGCCGCCGTCTCCGCCGGAGGTGTCCACGGTTCCCGAAAGATTGATTGCCATCATCGTGCTGGCGGTGGCCGTCAATTTTGCCGAACCCGCATTGCCGCCGTCGCCGCCTTGGCTGCCGTCTCCGCCGGTTCCACCGACCGCGATCAGGTCTTGACCACTGATGGCATCGGCATCGACCGTGATCGCTGCTCCCGCTCCACCGGCTCCGCCCAAACCGGTTCCGTTGGAACTTCCCGCATCGCCACCGTTGGCGTCGAGACTCATGAATTCCGCGTCGCCACTACTGGCCGTGATCGTGACGGAACCTGCACTCCCGCCGGAGCCACCATTGCCGTCCGCACCGCTGCCTTGTCCGCCGTTGCCTGCGGTTGCAGAGACCGTTTCCAAATCAACGGCCAGACCGGTTCCGCTCGCTTCCAGAGACACCGCTCCGGCGTTGCCTCCGTCCCCACCGGGATTCCCGTCGCCACCGCTTCCGCCATCGACGACGAGTGTCGATCCGACAATCGCTTGGGCAGCTGTGACGGTGATTGTCGCACCCGAGCCGCCCGCACCACCGATTGCCGGTTGCGGCGTCATCATCAGATCATCACCGCCTCCACCGCCTGCGGCCGAGAGGGTGTCGTAGGTAACTTGATCGGCGGAAATCGACATCGTACTGGCGTTGCCACCAGCACCGGCGGTTGTCTGTTCGGAGTCGCCACCGTCACCGCCATCGGTGCGAACGGTTCCCAACATTGCTTCACCGGTCGTGATCGAGATGTTGAGCGACGCTCCGCCGCCACCGTCCCCGGCATTCCCGGAAAGCCCCGTGTGTTGACCGCCGTCACCGCCCGTCATGATGACGTTCGCCAGATCGGCGGTTCCGTCGACGATCGTGACGCTCAGCGAACCCGCCGAACCCCCGGAGCCAGCGTTGCCCGCCGCTACCGTGCGATTACCGCCGTTTCCGCCTGTCGTTTGGAAATCCGTCACCGTGACACCTCCGACTGCGTTCGCGGTCAGGGTGACAGTTGCACCGTTGCCACCGTTGCCTGCCGCTCGAGACGAACCGATATCGAAGGAATCGTTTCCACCATTCCCGCCCGCCGCCAAGACCGTGCCCAACGTAATCGCGTTGCCCATGCCGTCGTTGCCATTCGCAGAGACGGTAATTGGAGCGGCATTTTGACCATCGGTTGCAGCCAGCGGGTCGCCTCCACCACTGCCATCAGTGCCGTCATCGCCCTCGGCCCCGGACGTGTCGATCGTTCCCATGAGTTCAACGAAAGTCCCGGCCGTGATCGAGACGCTGCCCGAACTACCACCGGGGTTCGTGGTTTCGATGGTGGTCGATCCCGTCACTGAAGCGTCTGCCGACAGGTTGACCGTGGCACCGTCGGTCAGAATCTCGGATCCGTCTTCGAAAATGAGATCGCGTCCGGCATTCAACGTGATCCCGTCGGGACCCATGTTCAGAACAACGCCCATTTGGAGCGTGATGTCCCGAGAGGCGGCGAGCGTGACCGAGCCGTTGACGTTCTCGATGGCGTCATTGGAGATCATAAAGTCCGAACTTCCGCCCTCACCAGCTCCGACCGAACCATCGGAGACTTCGCCATCATCGCTCGCCGGAGCCGCATCCACAATCAAGATATCTCTCGGATCCAACAACAAGGAACCTGCCGGTCCCGCGGTACCGTGTAGGTCAACGGATCCTCGGAATGCGAGCTGTTCGGCCCCGCTGACTTCAACCTGTCCACCGTGTTCTCCACGAACGGAAATGGAGCCGGCATAATCCGTCGAGCCATCCGCCCAGACGACCACCGTTCCCCCAACGCCTTCCGAAATTGCCTCGGCCGAGAGCGTCGCCGTCGCAGACACGGTCGTCGTCATTGCATTCGCAACGGAGGGATCTTGTCCTTGCCAACCGCCACCAACAAGGATCGTTCCGCCGCCGAGTTCTCCGTCGGCGGAAATCGTGGCACCATCGACCAACGCGACTTGCTCGCCGGTGAGGTGAATTGTTCCGCCCGGACCAGTGGCTGATGACGCATCGACCACTCCGTTGACGCGCAGCTCGCGATCCCCTTGGAGTTGCACGACTCCACCGTTCGACCGAATGGCGCCAGCCATCAAGACCGATTTTCCATCGATCTCCAATCCCGCAACCGTTATCGCGGACGCACCCGAAATGTGAACGTTCCCAAGACCTTCGGCATGAAATCCCCCAGTGAGAAATGCGAAATCCGCCGATTCCAAATTCAAATGGGGATCGACATTTTCGCCGAGTCCGCCATCGAGGATCTGCACCGCTGAGACGTCGAGCGTCAACTTACCCAGTTCAAGGACGTTCGTACCCGCTCCCAGAATTTGCGGACTGTCGGTTCCAAACCACACACCCTCGGAAAGCTCAAACTCATAGGAATCGTCAGTTTCGCGAACCGTCAGCGATTCCTCCGAATCTTCCTGGAAATTGTGCAGCGATAGTTCGCCGCCAAGCAGCGAAAATTCCGCACTCAACAGGGTTCGATCTTCGAGCACTTCTACCGACAACCCCATTGCGGTTTGCAGGCGAGGTCGGCGTCCCGCCGAGAGTGAAGCCGGCTGGAATCGATCCAGCAGGCGGCGACCTGCATTGACGGCTTGCTGCACGGTCTTCTTGACACCATCGACCGGGAACGCGGCTGCCGAGCGGAATAGTTCGCAGACTCCAGGAGCCGATTGGGTTGGTTCGACTTCATTCTTGCCGCGACATAAATGGCGAGAAATTGCCCGTTCAGAAGTCTCGACTAAATTTCGAGTCGCTCGCACTGGTACCGTATTCTGCTGATCTCGCATGGTTCATCCATTTCCATTTCAACGTGCCGTTTAGTTTTTGCGGGGTCATTCTCCACTAACGGTCCGTCGACAGAAGGATGCCAGCGAGTCCACATGCAAAGGAGTTAACATATCGAAATACGAAATTGCATTGCATGGGTAGAACTGGCAAATTAGGCAGGGGCATTTCCCCACACGACTTTGCAACAGAGCAATTGAGTTACGCCATTCACATTTACGAATTCTGGATCGGACGTCCGTTAAACGCTTGATGTGATCCTGCAGTTCTTCATCGTGGTTTGGCTAAGACTCTGCGACTCTATGAGGCAAGCGACATCGACACCGTTGTGTGGCAGGCCGATCCGCAACCGGGACATCCAGCAGATGGCACCAAACAAATCACGTTCGACGACCTCCCCCGACTGAAGCCAAACACAACGTACTTCGCGCTCGCCGATCTGGGCTGGATCATGCTCGGCAGCAAGCGAGCCATCGGACTCAACGATGGCGCCTTCTGGTACCGCTTTCGAACTGCAAAACACTAGCGGATCGAGGCAAGATGTCGTGTTTGTAAATTCAATCCCAATCAGCGGAGGACCTGTGTTGGTCGTGATCGCAGATCCGCAGTAGTGAACTCGATTGTGGAGTAATCACCCGGCTTTTTCATTGCGGAGTCTCCGGAGGACTTGGGTGACTCTAGCACGGCTTACGTCGAGAAACCTGGCCAATTCAGCCCGCGTGCTGACCTCACCGGAATCAAGCAGCGACTGATAGTAGCGGGCCAAACGCATACGGTCTCGCTTGGGCTTCGCAACCGCTGATTCCGATCGGATCTGGTCGGAAATCGAGTTCCACTTGAACATTTCGATCTCCGGCAATCGTCGTAACCTATTGGTACGAAAGGCACCTAGCTCGACGAAGCCGCGGTTCCGATTGAGACCGCCTCGGGGAGCTTTTCCCAAGGTCGCGGAATACCACCGACCCACGGGGTCACCAAAACCCTGGACGTGAGAGCGTCCGGGGTTTTTGGCTTAACCGGTGTGTGGAAACGAATTTCGGCGTAGTCGGGTCTCTGGTCATACTTTGGCGGGAGAGTTGTCGCGAGCGCTCCTGGTGGCGCTTTTCGCGCTGAGAACTACAAACTCTCTTCCTCTCTGGAGTTGGAGCCGAGTGGTTAACGGTTCGGGCGCTCGCTCCAATGACTGGTTTACAGGGGCCGGTGAGCCGCTTTTCTTCACCGTCATGGTTGCTTCGGAAGCTCGTTGCGTTTCTCGACTATTTATGAGACGCTGTGATCGCCAGTTACCATCTCATCTCTCGAGGACCGCCGCATGTTCCGTGCTGCAATCTGCCTGTTGGTTTTCGGACTATTGCCTATCACCACCTTCGGTCAGACACGCGAAGAGAAAGTCCGCGGCGACCGGGCCAAAGTCGAGGCAGACGGGTTTTGGATTTACAACGATCTGCCGCGAGCGTTTCAGGAGGCCAAACAAAGCGGAAAACCAATTCTGGTCATCCTTCGCTGCATCCCGTGTGAGGAATGCGTGAAACTCGACGACGATCTCGTCGATCAGGACCCGGTGGTTCGGCCATTGCTGGAAAAATTCGTCTGTGCACGGCAGGTCTCGACAAACGGCTTGGACCTGAACATCTTCCAATACGATACCGATCAGTCGTTCGCGGCCTTCATGCTCAACGCTGATGGGACGATCTACGGCCGCTTCGGCACACGGTCCCATCGCACAGAATGGCTTGGGGATGTCTCGCTCCAGGGGCTCGCCAAGGCTCTGCAAGGAGCTCTCGAATTGCATCGAGATTATCCGAACAACAAAGCGGCTCTGGCCGGCAAACGCGGGAAGCCTCTGGAAGTCGTCTCCCCGGAGCAGTATCCGTCGCTCAAGGGAAAATATACGGCCTCGCTGAACTATCAAGGCGATGTCGTCAGGAGTTGCATTCACTGCCACCAGATTGGAGATGCCCAACGGGAATGGTATCGGGCCAAGGCTCAACCGATTCCAGAGAAGGTGCTGTTCCCCTACCCGCATCCGAAGAGCGTTGGCTTGATCCTCGACCCGAATGAACGTGCGACGGTCAAAGACACGGAAGACGGTTCGCTCGCCGAGAGAGCCGGCTTCCAGGTCGGTGATCGGATCGATTCGCTGAACGGCCAACCGCCGCTTTCGATTGCCGATGTTCAATGGGTACTGCATGGCGTTGACGCCGACGGCGGAACCGTCATGGTGGACATCACACGGAACGGCCGTCAACAGAAAATCGCGCTTCGCCTCCCGGACGGTTGGCGGCGATTGGGAGAGATCTCTTGGCGGGTCACGTCTTGGGGTCTGCGACGGATGGCCACGGGTGGACTGCGACTGGAGACGCTCCCGCAGGAAGATCGCCATCGGCTTAAGATCCCGGAGGGGGCAATGGCATTGCGAGTCGATCACGTCGGCCAATACGGTGCCCACGCGGCTGCCAAACGAGCTGGCTTTCGCGAGGGGGATGTGATCATCGAATACGACGGGCAGCGGGATCTATTACGCCCTGACGACGTCCTCGCTTATGGTGTCACCGCACGCCAAGCTGGCGACCGTGTTCCCGTCAAGATTCTTCGAGGCCGCCGCGAAATGACGCTGACGTTGCCGATGCAGAAGTAGACGCTCCCTACTGCCAAACACGCCAAGCCAAACCACTTGGCTCAATCACTCGTCCTCTCCGACTGTGTAGAGTGTGGGCTAGCAGATTGGCGTGCTTCGAGGCAGTACGATAAACAGCCACTGGCGGCAGACTAGACTACGAACATTCGCTCCATCCGGTTTGTTTTCAGGTTGCAAAGCGGCCACAACGGGCCTTCACATATGTTTCTAATGGGCTTAGGTGGTAGGGCCGATCTGCGATGGGTGATGCGTTTTTTGAGCAGCCGATTCTCAATTCTCCGTACGAATACCCAAATCGGCATTGGGAACTTGATTCCAACGGACAACCAACGAATCAACTCGTCGAGCATCGTCTGTGAACAACGGCCCGATAGTGGCTCTTCGGCAAACTTGATACTGCTGGCGAAGTCGTAGACGCAGTGGAGGAATAAGCCTATTGTTCCAGGGTTGGCTCCCTTCCTTTCCTGATGAGTCAACCATGTCGCTTCATTCTCAACCGATCGCTTCCATTCCGGTTCAAACAGTTCGCGTGGCACAAGCGGCCTTCCCCAATGGAAACCTCTATCTTCGGCTCCGGGATGAGTTGGGATCGTTGTTTACCGATACTGACTTTGCCGACCTGTATCCCACAAACGGCCAACCCGCTGAGGCGTCTTGGCGATTGGCTCTGGTCACCATCCGGCAATTCTTGTAAAACCTCTTGGATCGCAAAGCGGCCGATGCCGTTCGGAGCCGGATCGATTGGAAGTACGCTTTGGGACTGGAACTGGAAGATGCCGGGTTCGACAGCACGGTCCTGTGCGAATTTCGCAGCCGACTGGTTGAAGGTTCGGCAGAACGGAGACTGTTGGAGGCGTTTGTGAGCGTCGGTCGAGATCTAGGTTGGCTCAAGTCTCGCGGGCGGCAACGCACCGACTCCACGCACGTGTTAGGACGAATTCGGGCTCTCAATCGGTTCCAGTGCGTTATCACAACTTTCCGGGCGGCTTTGAATGCAATCGCGACTTTCGATCCCCAGTGGTTCTGGGCTCACGTGAATCCGGAATGGGTCGACCGCTATAGTCGTCTTGATGCGGGGCGATTGCCGACGGGCCAGAAGGCACGACAAACTCTGGTCGAACAAGCAGGGGCCGATGGCAATGTTTTGCTGGAGACACTCTTTTTTGACCAACCTCCCTCAGGGAGGGAAACGCTCCCCGCCATCCAGACATTGATCCAAGTTTGGAGGCAACAGTTCTTTGTCGAAGCCGGAGCTGTTCGTTGGCGTACCGAACCGCAAGGGATTCCCCCTTCGAGTTTGTTGATCAACTCCCCCTTCGACATCGAATCCCGCTATGCGAAAAAGCGATCAACCAGTTGGACCGGCTACAAAGTGCATCTGACGGAAAGTTGTGATTCCGCGTCGCCGCATTTGATCTTGCACGTCGAAACAACTCCCAATCCCGTGGCGGATGGCGATACAACGCCGATGATTCATCAAGCCCTCCGCGCGAAAGCCTTGCTTCCTGCTCAGCACCTGGTCGACACGGGTTATCTGGATGCTTGCCTGCTTGTTCAAAGTCAACAAGATTATGGCATCGATCTTGTCGGACCGACCCGCCTTGACTACCGCTGGCAATCGCGTGCGGAAACGGAATTCGCCGTTCGCGACTTCCAGATCGACTGGGACCATCAACAAGTGACTTGTCCTGCGGGCCGCACGAGTATGAGTTGGACACCAGCTATGGATTCAAGACGGCAGGAAGTCATCAAGATCAAGTTCTCTGTCAAGGATTGCGGTGCCTGTCCCCACCACTCGCAGTGCACGAAAACGAAACGCCGAACGGTCACCATCCGTTCCCGCGAGGCGTTCGGCGCTCTGCATGCTGCTCGGGCACGCGAGGAAACGGAAGAATTCCGGCAGCGATATGCCCAACGAGCCGGGATTGAAGGAACCATTTCCCAAGGTGTGCGAGCCTGTGGATTGCGACGATCCCGCTATGCCGGTAAAGCAAAAACTCATTTGCAAGATGTTGCCACCGCCACGGCGATGAACCTGATCCGCATTGACGCTTGGCTGATCAACAAACCACAAGAGCAAACACGAACGCCCGCGTTCGTCACGGCAATGAAACAAGCCATGGCAAGCTGACACCACTTCGCCAGGAGTATCACTATTGATGAAATCGGCGCAAAAAGGGCTTGCCGACGGAGGCCGAATGAAGTTTTAGCTTGAACGATGTCAACGTGGAGGTTGCCAGTTGGATTTGCTCGCGTACTTGGGATGGAGTTTTTTTGAAATAGTCAATGAAGGAGAACACGTCCACTTGCATGCGAGAACGCTCTCTCAGGCTGCGGCTTGCCGTCTGTACGATGGAGAATCTCGTTGAGTTACATCCGGAATCAACGAGAAGTCGCCGATCTCCTTTGGGGCGAAGTTATCTCTGCTGCCAGAGGCGGACAATTGCAATGTTGGACGCCGCCAATGGGAAACTGCTACGGTCGCTCGATGACCCGACGTCCTCGATTTTATCTCTAGCAATCGCGCCGAACGAGTGGAAACTCGCGGGCGGGTGCCGCAATGGTCATTTGGGCTTGTGGCATAGGAATTGCCAATTGACGGAATATTCGCCTATCTGCATGGTGCAATATGGTTGAACCACTGAGGGCGACGAATCTGTAGCATGAACCGAGGGGCGAAGAAATGCTAGAAAAGGTGCAGTTACGCAGGTTGGCCGTCGGGGCAGAAGTCATACCCGGCGGCGGCGTTCACTTCCGCGTATGGGCGCCGGAGCGAAACCGGGTTGTGGTTGTTTTTCGCTCAGAAGGGCGTTCTGATGATCGGCAAACAGTCACCTTGACTCAAGAAGAGCACGGGTATTTCGGCGGCTTGGCTCCCGGATTAAAAACAGGTGCCCGTTATGGGTTTTTGCTGGATGACGATGAGCAGGTTTATCCGGACCCCGCCTCACGCAGCCAACCTTCGGGACCTCATGATTGGAGCGAGGTTATCGATCCAACACGGTTCGACTGGTCGGATTCCCGATGGTCCGGCATTGATGCGGATCGATGGGTCATCTATGAAATGCATATCGGCACCTTTACGCCGGAAGGAACTTGGAAAGCTGCCATCGAAAAACTACCGGACTTGGCCGAGTTGGGAATCACCCTCTTGGAAGTGATGCCGGTCGCGGAATTTCCCGGTCGTTTTGGATGGGGTTACGATGGAGTGAATTTATTCGCTCCGTATCACGAGTACGGCATCCCCGACGATTTCCGACGCTTTGTCGATGCCGCTCATCGCCTGGGCATGGCAGTCATTTTGGACGTGGTCTACAACCACTTGGGACCGGACGGAAATTACCTGCCTCAGTTCAGCCCGTACTATTTCAGTGAAGAACACGATACCGACTGGGGACAGGCGATTAATTTCGATGGGATGCACTCCGGTCCGGTTCGCGAATTCTTTCTCGCGAATGCTCGATATTGGATCGAAGAATTTCATCTCGACGGATTGCGGCTCGACGCCACGCAGGACATCCACGACGAGTCGGATCGGCACATTATCACCGAAGTCGGGGAGACCGTTCGTGCGACGGCGGGCGAGCGAAACACATTCCTGGTCGCCGAAAACGAACCTCAAATGGCGAAGCTCGTCCACGCTCCGGAAGCGGGTGGTTGCGGTCTCGATGCCCTCTGGAACGACGATTTTCACCACACGGCCATGGTACGGCTGACCGGACGACCAGAGGCCTACTACTCCGATTACGCCGGCTCCCCGCAGGAGTTTGTGTCTGCGGCGAAGTATGGATTTCTTTATCAGGGGCAATGGTATTCCTGGCAGAAGCAACGCCGGGGAACGCCGTGTTTCGATCTCGAACCGCGGCAGTTCGTCGTCTTTATTCAGAATCACGATCAACTGGCCAACACCTGTCGGGGTTTACGCGCACATTCGGTGGCTAGTCCCGGTTGTTACCGAGCGATGACCGCCTTGCTGCTTCTGGGACCGCAAACTCCCATGCTGTTTCAAGGGCAGGAATTTGCTGCCACAACACCCTTCTTCTACTTTGCCGATCACAACGAGGAATTGGCAAAACTCGTGCAGGAAGGTCGTCGCGATTTCATGAAGCAATTCGCCAGCATCGCCAGTCCCGACGTCCAAGCCAAGCTGCCGGATCCCTCGGACTCGGAAACGTATCGACGCTCCAAGCTAGATCACACACAGCGAAGCCAACACGCCGAAGCGGTCGCACTTCATCGTGACCTGTTGAAGCTGCGGCGGACGGATCCCGCTTTTTCTCGGTCTCGCAAAGGCAAAGTGGACGGAGCCGTTCTCAGTAACGATGCCTTCCTCCTCAGATACTTCTGCGACGATGGTCTGGACCGGTTGTTGATCGTGAATTTCGGTTCCGACCGCAAGTTGGAGCCGTCCCCCGAACCGCTTTTGGCGCCGCCGGCGGGACATCGGTGGATGACGCATTGGTCCAGCGAAAGCTTCGAGTATGGAGGCAGCGGAGCCACCGAGGCCGAGACCGCTGACAACTGGCATGTGCAGGGGCAATCTGCCACGGTGCTCGTGCCGGTTCCGGGTCGCGAGGTCCATCCAGTTTTCGAGCCTCCGTCACAACAGAAGTCGTCTGAGTCGGAAGCGAGTTGATTTCACACGCGTGTTGGACGATTACCATCCATGAGGGAATTCGTATGAAGACTGTCAAACGACAGGTCGCGATTCATCGCGATCACGGCAAACACGCCTCACAACTACTGACATCGGAGTGGCTGGTCACAAACGGTCTCGGTGGTTATGCATCGGGAACAATTAGCGGGGTGGCGACCCGGCGATACCACGGGGTCTTAATTGCCGCTTTGCCGTCCCCATTGGGGCGGATCAATTATCTTTCACACATCACCGAACGTCTGCAACTGGCTAACGGAGACGCGGTCGATCTGTGGGGCGAAGAGCGAACGTCCGACCGACTCAATCTCTACGGGGCGGATTATCTAATCGACTTTTCCAATATCGAGGGCATCCCCAAGTGGCGATATCAAGTCGGTGATTGCATTTTGGAAAAGTCCCTCGTGATGCCACATCGTCAGAACACAGTTTACATCCATTACACTCTGACGGAAGGAAATGAACCAGTTCGACTGAAACTCCGGCCGCTTTCCCAGTTCCGGGGGCACGATGATTTCGTGACAGCTCCGCTGCCGGAACCGATCCGGCTGTCGGTTCAAAACGAGCGGTACGAACTCAAACCGGACAACGACTTGCCGGCGTTGAAACTCCGCATTTGCGGGAACGAAACGGCGTTCACTTTCGAGCGGCGAGAGGTTCAGGAAGTCATCTATCGTGTGGAAAAAAATCGTGGTTATGATTTTGAAGGCACGCTTTGGAGTCCTGGTTATTTCCGAGCCACATTGTCGCCCGGTGAAAGCGTCACCCTGATCGCGTCCACAGAAGACTGGGATATCATCGAGGCCATGTCGCCTGAGCAAGTGTTTGATGCGGAATGCGAACGACGCCGACGGCTGATTTCCATTGCTCCCTCCACCGCCCGAACTGGTGTACCCGCCGAACTCGTGTTGGCCGCAGATCAATTCCTGATCGAACCGGTGGGTCGGGTCGCCGATGCCGCGTGGGCTCATGCGGCGGGCGATGAGGTGCGGAGCATTATTGCCGGTTATCACTGGTTCACGGATTGGGGCCGCGACACGATGATTAGTTTGGAAGGACTCACTCTCTGCACCGGACGGTATAGTGATGCAGCCTTCATTTTGCGAACGTTCGGTCACTATGTCCGCGACGGACTGATCCCGAATATGTTTCCCGAAGGCGAACAAGATGGGTTGTACCATACCGCCGACGCAACGCTTTGGTTTTTTCACGCTTTGCATCGCTACATCCAGGCAACGAGCGATGAAGAAACGCTCAAGATTTTGCTGCCAACATTGACGAGTATCTTTGATGCTCACCAAAAAGGGACGCGATTCGGCATCCACGTCGATCCCAAAGACGGGCTGTTGCATCAAGGCGAGGAAGGCTATCAACTCACTTGGATGGACGCCAAAGTGGATGGCTGGGTCGTGACTCCGCGTCGTGGAAAGGCCGTCGAGATCAACGCCTTGTGGTACAACGCTTGCCGACTGCTCGCCGATTGGCTGACATCCGCTGGAGAAAATCAAAAAGCTGAGACAGTGAGCCGTGCGGCGAATCAATGTCAAGAATCTTTCAATCAACGATTCTGGTATGAGTCAGGGGGACACCTTTACGATGTGATTGACGGCGAAGACGGAGATGATCCGGCATGTCGGCCCAATCAAGTTTTTGCACTCGCATTGGATTATCCCGTTTTGGAACGTGACTACTGGAAGCCTGTTGTCGACACCGTTCAAGAGCGACTTCTGACGCCATTGGGATTGCGGTCTTTGGCTCCCGGTGAACCAAATTATAAGTCACAATACTTTGGCGACTTAAGAACCCGTGATGCTGCATACCACCAAGGCACGGTTTGGGGTTGGTTGATCGGTCCGTTTATCGACGCGTGGCTTAAAGTTCATCCGCAGGAGAAACACATCGCTAGGCAGTTTTTAGGAGGCTTTGACGATCATCTGGGAGAAGCCTGCATTGGGCAAATCAGCGAAATCTTCGATGCCGAAGCTCCCTACACTCCGCGTGGTTGTGTTGCCCAGGCATGGAGCATTGCGGAAGTTCTCCGGTGTTACCTGCTGACTGACGAGGCAATGCATTTCGAAAACTAGTGCGTATCGCACACATGTGTAGCGGACAAACTGCTAGCAAGACAAAGTCGACTAACCGTTCAACCCGCTATCTTATCTTGCAAGCTGCTCTAGCGAGAGGGGATACCACTCCAAATGGAGAATTATCTAGTACGAGACCTGTGGTACAAGGATGCTATCATCTACTGTCTAGATGTAGAGACATTCCAAGATTCCGATGGAGATAGAATTGGAGACTTTCGCGGACTGAGCGAACGGCTGGATTATCTTGATGGACTCGGAGTGAACTGCTTGTGGCTCTTGCCGTTTTATCCAACGGTGAATCGCGACAATGGTTATGACATCACCGACTATTATGGAATCGACTCGCGTTTGGGACAATGGGAGACTTTGTCGATTTCATGTATCGGGCCAAGGTGCGGGGCCTCCGTGTGATCGCCGATTTAGTTGTGAACCACACCTCCGACCAACACCCATGGTTTCAAGCCGCTCGCGACGACCCGTTCTCAAAATTCTACGATTATTATGTTTGGTCCAAAGTGAAACCGGACGATGCGGACGAGGGGGTGGTCTTTCCGGGCGTGCAGGAATCCACACGGAGCTACGATCGAAAAGTGCAGGAATACTATCTGCACCGCTTCTATAAACATCAACCGGATTTGAACATCGCCAATCCAGAGCTTCGGCAGGAAATCTGCCAGATTATGGCCTACTGGCTGGAACTCGGCATGTCTGGTTTTCGCTTGGATGCAGCACCGTTCCTCATTGAACTTAAAGGCATCGAACATCCAGACGTTTCGGAACCCTACGAGTATCTCACTGAATTTCGACGGTTTCTCTCATGGCGGTCTGGCGATGCGGTGTTGCTTGCCGAGGCGAACGTCGCGCTCGACAAAGTTCAAGAGTATTTTGGCCACGGAAACAAGTTGCACATGTTGTTTAACTTCTTGCTCAATCAACAACTTTTCCTCGTCTTGGCAAAGAAAGACGCGCGGCCAATTATCAAAGCCCTCGAGAAAAGCCCCCAGCTGGATGCCGCGAATCAATGGGTCAATTTTCTCCGCAACCATGATGAACTCGATTTGGGTCGGCTCACGGATGAGCAACGACAGTTCGTCTTCGAGCAGTTCGCCCCTGAAGAGTCGATGCGACTCTATAATCGCGGGATCCGCCGCCGACTACCACCCATGTTAGACGACGACAAAGCCCGCCTCCGCATGGCCTATGGTCTAATGTTTTCCTTGCCAGGCACTCCCGTTTTGAGATATGGGGAAGAGATCCGTATGGGTGAGGACCTCTCACTCAAGGAGCGAGACGCGATTCGCACACCCATGCAATGGTCGGCTGGGAAAAACGGCGGTTTCTCGACTGGCCCGGCTGATCAATTTCCGTGACCGCTCGTCGAAGGGGAGCCGTATGGTCCCAAATCCCGCAATGTCGAGGACGAACGCCGCAAGCAGGATTCGTTCTTGAACTGGATCGAGCGCATCATGCGCACCCGGAAAGGCTGTCACGAATTCCGCGATGGAGATTACTCAGTTGTTTCGTGCGATCGACACGCGGTGCTAGCCCATCGGTACCAACTTGGCAAGAACTCGTTGTTGGCTGGGCATAACTTGAGTGATCAGCCACAGAAGGTCACTTTGAAGGTGCCGGATATCACTCGTCACCAAATGCTCGATCTTCTGGAAAATCAAATCATTGACCACATCAAAGGTCCGGCAATCACACTGGATCTTGCCCGGTATTCCGTCCACTGGTATCGCCTTGCAGTTGTGTCTTAAGGAAAAGCCGGATGGGCGTAGAGTAGACCCAGGAAAGGGATGAGCATAAACGAGATTTACCCATGTGCACACGAGCCCTCTCTGTCCAATCTTACTCCGTTTCTGAGCCACATTAATCCCCTGCAGTAAACACCGGAGATGTGGAGGATGTCCGCGTCTAACTATCGCTCGCCGTACTTCCCAACGCCAAGCGGCATGATTACGCACGAAATCACGAAGCTGGGCACCATGCTCCCGCGGGCCATCAGACAATTCGGTACTCTGACCGTCTCGGGGGGCGAACACTGGAGCCGATGGCATCCTCGATTTCATTTTTTCTCGCTGCTGGTGGGTCAGCGGGATCGATGTTTCGTTGCATGGGGAATTCCCGGTCAGTGAGGTCTTTCCGACGGCAATCGCCCGTCTACCGGAACTTGTTAAGAAAAACAAATATTTGATCCAGAATCGAATCATGGAGGTATCCCCAGTTGAAGCGATCGGTTGTACGGGTGAGGATTGTCGCGTCAGTTTACCGACAATCCGCAATTATTGCATTTTTCCCAAATGCACCGGTTTGTCATCGTGTTCTCCTCAGGTGCTTCAAAAGGATTGCCTCGCATGTTCCTTAACCCCTGGCTCGATTCGCTTCGAAACGCCCGCAAGAGTTCCCCGAAAGCACAAGTCAGTTGAAAAGGAATTCGCCGGAAGCTCTTCTCAGCGATCCCGGCACACATTGAGGTCCTGGAAGATCGTGCCATGCTCGTGGCAGATCTAGACGTGTCGAAGACAGATAGCGCCGACCCGATCAGCACCGGTGGGACCACAACCTACACGGTGAGTATCACCAACAACGGACCGGACGCGGTTACGGGAGCCAACATCGACGATACAGTCGATTTCCCCACGGGCACGTTTACCGTCAGCAATGAAAGTCTCACGTTTTCAGGTGGTGGTAGCGGGACATTGGTTATTGAAGCGGATGGGCCCGACATCACCGGCTTGAACCTCGCCAACGGCGAAACGGCGACGCTCACCTTCGATGTGACTGCGGACACCGGCATCGGCACGATCACCAACACTGCGACCGTCTCCGCTGGTACGCCCACTGACGGCAATGCCGCCAACGACACCGCCGTCGAAACCACCACCGTCAACGCCACGGCCTCAGACCTTTCAGTCGTGAAGACCGACAACACCGACCCGATCAACACCGGTGGAACCACGACCTACTCGATAAGGATTACCAACAATGGTCCCGATGCGGTCCTGGGCGCGATGCTCGATGACACGGTTGTGTTCCCAACCGGCACGTTCACGGTCAGCAATGAAAGTCTGACGTTCTCCGGTGGCGGCAGCGGGACGTTGGTCATCGAAGCCGACGGACCGGACATTACTGGGTTGAACCTCGCCAACGGTGAAACGGCGACACTGACCTTCGATGTCACTGCGGACACCGGAACTGGTACGATCACTAACACCGCCACAGTTTCCGCCGGTACCCCGACCGACGGTAACGCCGCCAACGACACTGCCATCGAGACTACAACCGTCGACGCAGCAGCTGGGGACTTGGAGGTACTGAAGTCGGACAACAACGACCCAATCAGCACTGGTGGCACCACCACCTACACAGTCACGATCACCAACAACGGTCCAGATCCCGTCACCGGAGCGATGCTTGACGATACGGTTGTGTTCCCAACCGGCACGTTTACCGTCAGCAATGAAAGCCTGACGTTCAGCAGCGGCGGCAGCGGGACGTTGGTCATCGGAGCCGATGGGCCAGACATCACCGGCTTGAACCTCGCAAGTGGCGAAACTGCCACGCTGACGTTTGACGTCACTGCGGACACCGGCACCGGCACGATCACCAACACCGCCACTGTTTCCGGTGGTACTCCGATGGACGGCAACGCTGCCAACGATACCGCGGTCGAAACCACCGCCGTCAACGCCCCCGCAGTGGATCTTGAGGTGATCAAGGCCGACAACACGGACCCGATCGCTACCGGCGACACCACGACCTACACGGTGACAATCACCAACAACGGTCCAGACGCGGTCACCGGTGCGATGCTCGATGATACCATCGTGTTCCCAACCGGCACGTTCACCGTCAGCAATGAAAGCCTGACGTTTTCCGGTGGTGGCAGCGGGACGTTGGTCATCGAAGCCGACGGACCGAACATCACCGGATTGAATCTCGCCAATGGCGAAACCGCCACGTTGATCTTCGACGTCACTGCCAACACCGGGACTGGCACGATCACCAACACGGCGACCGTTTCCGGTGGCACCCCGACCGACGGCAACGCTGCCAACAATACCGCCGTCGAAACGACATCTGTCGTCGCGGGCGGGATGGGTGCGGTCGTCGAATTCAGCACGGCCACAGCCAACGACGCGGAGAACTCCGGCGGGAACATTCCCGTGTTACTTGTCAGCGGAACGCTCATGCAGGACGAGACCATCCAAGTCACGCTGACTGGTGGAACCGCGACGGATGACACTGACTTCATCCTAAAGGAGACGGTAACAATTCCCGCCGGTGTCTACGATGGCACCATGGTGACGGCGGTGCCAATCAATTTGACAATCAACGGGGACAACATCGTCGAAGCCAATGAGACGATCCAATTAACGTTGGCCAATGCGACCGGCGATCTGTCCATCAATGATGCGAACGGTGATTCGACAACCCAAGATACGACGACTTACACGATTCTTAATGACGACTCCGCGACTTTGACAATCGGCGACGCCAGTGGATTCGAAGGGACCAGCGGCATGCGTCAGTTTATGTTCACGGTCACGCTCAACGGCCAAGTCGATTCCAGCTTCACCGTTGACTTCGACACCGTTGGCGCCACTGCAACGGCGACCGATGGCGACTACGTCGCGAACATTGGCAATTCGTTGACCTTCAGCGGGATGGACGGCGAGACGCAAACCATTACGGTTCTAGTCAACGGCGACATTGTCCGGGAAGGTGATGAAGTCTTCTTCGTCCAACTCTCGAATGTGCAAGCCGGCGGTCGGAATGTGACAATCGCCGATGGCCAGGGCACCGGCGAGATCATGAATGACGATCTGGCGACCCAGGTGGCTAATATCGTCGATCAAGGCATTAACAATCTGACGATCAATGGTCCCTACCAGATTGTCGTCAGCGGCAACTTCGATGGCACGCCGGCTGGAGCGGCATCCGAGGCGGACGACTTATTCTTCTGGGATCCGGCCACCGGCAACAACCGAATCGTCTTTGGAGACGGGACTGTTCAAACCAATCCGTTCTCGTCGCTGGCGATCAATGGGAACGACTTTACCCAAGTGGTCGCGGGCGATTTCGATGCTGGCGGCGGAACCGATTTGTTCTTCTGGAATCTAGCCACTGGCAGCAATCGTCTGATCCATGTGAATGGAGGAACCGGAAGTGCGATTGGGACTGTGGAATCGAACGTGGTGCCACCGACAGCGATCAATGGCAACGACTTCGCACAACTCGTCAGTGGAGACTTTGACGGTGGCGGGGTGGACGACCTCTTCTTCTGGGACCCGACAACCGGCAGGAATCGGTTTGTGCACTTCCAGGTCGCAACTCCCGGTTCAAACACCGATTTCAACAATCAGCAAACAAACGCGATTTCCACAGCCGCGATTAACGGCGACTATTCCACCGTTGGAGTCGGACAATTCGAAGCCGGTGGTTTGGATGAACTGCTCTTTATCAATTTGGCAAGCGGTGCAAATCGAATCGTCACGCTGTCGACCCCGGCTGCGGGGACGACGACTGCATTCGACGGTGCCGTCACGAACTACTTCCCGACAACGCTCTTTAACGGCAACGACTACGATCGCGTTGAAGTTGTCGACCTGAACGGCGATGGATTGGATGACGTATTCGCATGGAATACCGACACCGGAGCCAACCGCACCGCCTCGACCAGCCTCGATTTGGGAACGCCGCCGGTGCCCGTCGATGATGTGATTGGTTTCCGAGCGATTAACTCGGAATACGAAATCGTGGCCAGACTCACAGAGGAAGTCTTCAGCGACCCGGATTCCAACGAGTTGTTCTTCTGGAACCCAACAACCGGCCGCAACCGGATTGGTTACCTCCAGGGTCAAGCATAGTTTTCTATTGGCTTCATTGAGGAGGTGTTGATTGCCGGGACGGGTGAAAAAAATCGCCCCGGCAATTTTTACAGCCCATTGCCAATGATACAACTTTGAAGACATCAACAGTATTGGTTCATTTGACGACATGGCAGACTATCAGGCAGAGCATTTGGATGGATGGCTAAGTTGTGTACTGAGTGATCTTGGCGAAGATTTTGCTAGATTTGCCACCCGGAAGAGGTAGCTCTTCATCGGTCACGACTGCTGGCTGTGGCGAGCTAACCTGATTATTTCAGTGCACCGTGAAAAGGTGTGTTGTTTCTAGTGGGTGCGAATCCCACCCGTCAAGTTTGTCGCTCCAGCCGGAAGCACTTGGGGCGGTTTGAGGAGGTAACGACTTGGACTGAAGCACTTCAAGAAAAGGCTCCTTCTGGGAGTCAGCGAGCAGACAGGCCGTAACGCGAGTGAACGTCGAGCAGGCCTCGAAATGGGTCACGCGGAAGCCGGCCCGCCTGAATTACGGGGAAGGCCGATGCTGGAAAACTGTGTGCCTTCGACAGGAAGGACTGAGCGATTGAGGTTTTCCGGTTCCGCCGGGGTAATGACGACGGCATGTCTGAAAGAGGACACAACACGCAACACGGGAAGCCCCAGCGGTGCCGGCGCGTGACCGGCAACCGGGATTCCGCGAGGAACAGACCGGGCCGTGTCGGGTGGCGGAGAGGCCCGTAGTAGTGATGACGCCGGGTAATGCCGGTCGAGCGAAGGGGCCTTAGTTCAAGGGGAACGTCCTACGTGACGTGTTGCCTCATTGGGAAATGTTACCGAGAGGACTTGGTGTACGGGAGTGGATTCAGACCACTTTGGATTAGCGGAGCGTAGCAGACAGATTCCCGAGGATTGCAGAAGCCAACTCAAAGAAATGGCTTCATACCTTTTCTCCCGCCGCTCACATGGCTTCGCAATTTGCTTTGGCAATTTCGCCGATCTCATACTGGGTTTCCAACCAAGAAATGGCCTGATCCAGAAGTTTTCCCGGAACCTGCGTGTAGTGCTTGTCAGACATTTTCTTGGGAGCATGTCCGAGGAACAGGTCTTCCAGTCCGTTGCATCACTCGTCGCCTTTGACCAAGGTCGCGGAGGTCTTTTTGAAGGATTTTAGCGGCTTGTCGATGCCCTCCTTTTTCCGCAGGCGATCAAAAGCATTTTTGACGTTGTCGGTCTTTTTGTATTTGCCATCCGCAGTGAGCACCTCAGTACAAAGGGCTGAACCATTCGCGTTATGCAGAACCCGCCCCTGGTTCTCGTCAGTTCGTTCCTGTTCTAGTAATCGCAAGGTTTCCGGCCACAGCAGATAATTGACAACAGGTACATTTTCGTGGTCTGAGGTTTTGGATCGCTTGCGAACAATGCGCCCTTCACCCCAATTGACTTCCTCGCACTTGAGGTCAGAGATGTCCTTTTGGGTCATACCGCAGTTGAGCATCAAGAGGATGTAAAGTCTCGTTCGATCCGAGGCGGCTCCAAGGAGCTTGCGTACCTCCTCGGGCGTGAACACCACGGCGGTTGGAGTGTTCGCCCGGATTTTCAACGGGCCGGCCTTACCATCGAGAACACGCGGCAGAGATGGGATCGCCTCGACCTGCCATAACCACCGCATGAACGCCTTGACGGTTTTGAGGTAATGTTGAGCGGTCGTTTTCGACAAATTCTTGGATTTTAAGTTGTCGAGAAGGCGACTTTGATACTTGAGCAGCGTAGTACCATCAATTTCCGAAACGGCTGTATCCTTCCCCAACCAGTCACTGAAATAATTCAAATGCAGTCCAATCGCGTAAACTCGCCCGGCGGACAGTTCATTGTTTTCCTGCTGTTGCTGCTTTTGGCGGATGTACTCCGCGACATGGACAGAAACTGCATTCTCCCGAATCGCGGCTCGGCGTTGCTGCATGCTGACCGGCAGCGGAATATTATCTATTGGAAGTACATTGGACTCCGGCATCCGGTTGTTTTTCGACGCGACAGCGAGGTCGTGCAAGGGAGGGCCATTCTGGATCGACAGAAGAACGTTGCAAGTGCGCCAATAGCACCGATTTCGTTCAGGTCGTCGATGAACGTCTTTCTGCTAATATCAGCAACAATCCCGTCGTCGTGGAGTGCGGCGAAACTCATGTTTCTCATAATGTGAGCTAGGCAATGGCGCCGGCCACGGCCCTATAGGCATTCGAATGTCGCCAACCAATAAGGTCTAGAGGACATGAAAGAGCTCTGGCTTCCCATACCCACAACCTTGAGATTCGATCGGTAAGTTGTCTGATTACAAAGTCAATTGGAAACTTGATCCTTACCTGCCTCCGCGGTTTGCATGCCTCTCTGCAATTCTGCCGGCAGTTGGGCGACATTCCGGCCCACTAGCCGAATCAAATTTGGGAGATGCTTGCCAAACAACATCCAAGCCACGAAGGTAACGATTAGCAATTCACTCAGGCCAATACCAAACATCGAATTCGCTTTCAGAGAGTGACGACATTCTCAAAAACAAGTTGACCTAGACAAACACATCCAATTAATGTGGTTTTCGTAGTAAACGCCACAGGCACCAAGTTGCAGCTCCGCTGATAGCAGTCCAGGAGCAGAGCATAAAGAACAGAGCAGATCGTGTCATCGATTCTCCTGCACCTCCTGGGCTATAGACTTTCGTTGCCGTCGCCAAATCAAAACCATCATGCCAAACACCACGAACAACATGCTAAAACGTGCTAGCCACAACACGGGACGATGTTCCGCCGGGACTTCTGTCAATAACACCGCCGTGTGGAAATCCTGAGAGATCCAACCGACGAGCAGGACCATCAAGTAGAAGGGCACGACATATCGGATGAGAAAATAGAACACGCGGGGAACCGGTTGCAGAGAAACAGGCATAAGCTAGTGTCCAGGATTCGATATAGGTATAGAACACGACAAACAGCAACGGCAGCGCGATACCCAGCGAACCGAGATACTTTGCTGCCGGATTCCGCCACATCCGTTGGAACATTCCTGAGGTCGTGGAATGGCCAAATTGTCCCCCGTAGCGGCCCATCGTCCACTCCAACCACATCAGGGGGATTCCTAGTAAAAGTAGAGCTACGATATACGGAATCAGGAACGCGCCACCACCGTACTGTGCGGCCATCCGGGGAAATCGTAAGAAGTTCCCGAGTCCGATAGCATTTCCCGCCATAGCCAGCACAAGACCGATCCGCGAGGCCCAATGCTCACGACCTGTTGTAGAACTCATCGGTCAATTCTTTCTTGGTGAATTCACCTCGTTGTTGACTAACAATCGACAATTCTCATGAAACTTATAGACTTCCTAGGCCGTATCACTGACCTCCGTGTCCGCAATGGATGTACATACTAGAGAGACGACACAGTTCCGCGAGACTGATCCCGCTACGGCTAAAAGTCAACTTCTTCAATGGTCACTATATTCACAATGGTTCGCGGAGAGGTCTAGAAACAACAGGCATTGACCGCAAGCAAAAACACTGTGCAAACTTACCGCTCCTTTACATACTTCGGTTTCAGTGTCCCGCATGCCTAGACAGAGTGGCAGTAATTCTTGGCCGTTATCCATCAGAACTATTGAGTTTGACAGGGCTTACTTTGACAGATTCCGGTACGAAATGACTTTGCTGCTGGCTGCATAATAGATAGTGAAGCAACGGACTTGTCATGAAGGTTGTTACAAGAGCCATGATGGCCAGCATTGAGAACACGCTGTCAGGAATGACGCCTAGTTCTCGTCCAAGGTTAATGACGATTAGCCCCATGAGCGCGCGAGTATTCATCATGACCGCCACGCAGCCACTTTCCCGCCAAGACAGTCCCCCCCATCGGGCCGCAAGGCCGCAGCCCGCTGTTTTGCCGACGATCGAGGTTAGGACGACAAGTCCGCACCAGATCCAAAGGTCTGGTGTCAGTCGTCCGATGTCGGTTCGGAGTCCCGCGTAGGTGAAGAACACAGGCAAGAAGAACGCGGTAACAAGATCCCGTAGCCGAACGTTGATTGCGGTCCGGAGATCATGCTGATCTGAGAGAACTAGGCCGAGGATAAACGGACCGAAGATCGAAAAAACACCCATCGAATTAGTGACTGCTGCCAATGCGAGTACCGACAACAGTATGAAACTCAACGACGTGAATGTTAGTCCTCCGCCATTATTGTCGAGAATGGCACGACTCCATCGAATGAAAAACGGTCGGGCGAGGTACCAGACGAAAGCAGCGAAGACGACCGTAGACAATAGCATCCCGGCTACAGGAACAAACCGGAATTCACCAGCTACGATTCCGCTAATGGTCGCGAGCAACATCCAACCGACGACATCATCGATCGCGGCGGCGGACAGAACTAGGGTTCCCAGACGACTATGGTTCAGTCCAAAGTCTGAAATGATCCGTCCTAAGATGGGAATGGCTGTAATCGACAATGCCGTGGCGATAAAAAGCATAAAGCCTAAGCGGTTTGTCTCGCCACCGACATAGGGATGCATGGCCCAAGCCAGTCCGAAACCTAGTACAAAGGGTAGAAATATGCCGGTGGCTGCTACGCTAGCCGCGGTTCCACCGATTGACTTGAGGTGATCAAATTCAAAGTCGAGTCCGACTAAGAACATAAGCAGAATGAGCCCCAGCTGACCGAGCACATAGAACACAGATTCTGTCTCCGTGGTGAACAGCAATGAGAACCCTGTCGGGCTAATCTGACCTAACAAAGACGGCCCAAGCAGCAGACCGGCGGCTATCTCTCCGACCACTTGCGGCTGTCCAAAGCGAGAGAAGAACCACCCCCCAGCCCGTGCGGCAGATAGTATGATGATCAATTGGACAAGGAAGTCGAACAGGAACGACTCGCCAGTGACTGTCGATGCTATAATTCTCATGATGCGACCGCCGACGGTTTTCTCTGGTTTGCTAATGAATCGGTCTTCACAACTGTCTGATTCCTACTCTTATGTCGACTCGCCAGGTGGCTCTGGCAACCAAATCGAGATTACGATCGCCAACGCAAAGACGAATGTCCCGATCATTGCAGCCGCGTAAGCTAGCTTATCGGTCGGAGCTACATTCGGCATGAAACCCCGCGCGGCCAGCGTACTTGTGACCCAAGCGAACAAAGTACCAATCATTCGCCCTCCAATGTTCGCCGCGAAGCTCTCACCGGTGGCTCGAAGGTGCACAGGATACATCAGCGGCAGGTAGTTGCCCCAGAAACTGAATTGAGCGACGATCACCGCGCCCGCCAGAAAAACTCCGACGTAAAGGAGCTTCAAATCTACAAGGGCGGCGTAGCCGAACACGAGCGGCATGAGGAACAAGCCAGGGAGCAGGAACCATCGCAGTAACTGTCTTCGGCTTGCAATGCGAACCGCCAGAAAAGCCAGCAACAACCGCCCGACCAGTCCACCAACTTCCTGTGTTTTGGTCACGTTGGCGGCCACTTCCTGCTCGACTTGTTTTCTGATTTGCGCAGGCGGAATGCTTTCGTCCGCCGCTTCGGTCCGCTGCTGCACTTCCTGTTGGACCTCCGCCAAACCCGGAACGATCCGCTGCACGTGTTGCAACGCACCGAATGCCGCCCCGTAACTGCAGGCAAAAAGAATTGTGGTGATGACCGTCGTGCGGAAGAACGCTGGGGAGAACAGTTGCGCCAGGCTTGGTCGACGCAGCGTACCCGCCGACTTCTTCTCTCGCCAAACGGGCGATTCGGGTAGGAACGGGCGAATAACAATCAGTGGAACCGCCGGAATCAACCCGGACATAAGCGTGTACCGCCAAGCCGCGTGAGGATCACCAACAGAACCGCTCGAATTCGGGAGCCAGTCGGGCAGAGCGATCGCGGGCAAATCGGGGGCGTAAGCGACGGCTAGTCCGTTTGCCACGGCCACTAACAAGCCACCAATCGAAGAAAATGCTTGCGTGTACCCCAGGACCCGCTCTCGCTGCTTTGGCTCAGGGAACAGTTCCGCGAGCCAAGCAATTGCGGCGACGAATTCCACGCAAACGCCGATAAACGTCGTGCACCGTAGGATGAGCAGCATTTCCACGGATGTCGAGAAACTCGCGGCGAACGCCGAGAACGCGTATAGCAGGATGCTCCAGGTGAGTACACGCCGCCGGCCAAGCCGGTCTGTCAGGTAGCCGCCCAAAAGACCGAACAATCCTCCCACCAATGCGGGCACATAGAATAAGCGTCCGACCCACATCTGGAATTCTGGGGTGCCTGGCGTCGCGCCCGTCAGTTCGGCAAGTGCCGGTCCAACGATTAGAGGAAGCATCAAGAGTTCATAGATGTCAAAGGCAAAACCGATGGCGGCGATGCCACAAATCAGCCAGGTCACGCCGGTGAATTTTCGTGGCGGTTGGAGAGGTGAACCGGGTGTCACGTCTGAGGAGGTCATCAACGTCAATCCAGGAGGCAAGGGCGAAGAACCAACGAAGAATTGAGGCGTCGGCAGGAAGTCGACATCAGTCTGGCAGCGGTTGATTACGGGTCTCGGGCAAGAACGGGAGGGCCAGCAAACCCAGCAAAAATACGCTGCACATTGTCACGCCGGCGTACCGCATCGGTTCAGGATAGTCTGCAAAGACGCGACTGGTCAGCAGTCCCAACGTCAACGGTCCCAACGCCGCCGCAAATCGACCGACGTTGTAACAGAACGACGTTCCGGTGCTGCGAAGATGTGTCGGGAACAACTCAGGAAAATAAATTGCATATCCACCAAATAACGCCAGTTGGCAGAAACCCATCAGCGGAATCATCCAGAAAATGTCCGAGAAGTCGTTGAGTGTCCAGAAGACGAGCGCGGTTGTCAGCATGGCTAATATCAGCGTACCGGCGAATGCCGTTCGGCGACCGAGGCGGTGAGTCAAATGGCTAAACGCGTAGATGCCGAAGAATGCACCAACGTTAAGAGTGATTGACGTAATGCCGGCCCAGAACGTCAATCGGCCGGAGACCGCTGCTTCTGTCAAACCCTGACTTTCTAAGTGTCCGCGCAGCACGAGCCGGATTAGATCGATGCTGAAAAAGCCAATGCCCCACACACCGACGACCCCAGCAAACGCCAGCACCATGCCGGCCAATGCCCGTTTCCGCCAACGCCGGTCCGCGAACAGTTCGCGATAGGAACCGAGTTGGCGGCTTGGGAGGTCACTGCCGGTGACATTCTGCCAACGCTCAGGCTCTTTGAGCCGACGACGAATCAAAATAGCGAGCAGGGCGGGAAACATGCCTACGACGAACATCCATCGCCAAGCACTTCCCACCGCGCCCGTTTCTTCTAATCGTCCAAGTCCGAGACTGATCCCCGCTGCGGCGATATTGCCAACCGCTGAGAGCGCTTGAAGCAGCCCCAAGGCGAACGGTCTGGCCCGCTCTGGCATGACCTCCGCGACTAGGGCTACGCCGACTGCAAATTCGCCGCCGACGCCCAGACCCGTGAGGAAGCGGTAGAAGGCAAAATCCCAAAACCCCACCGCGAAGGCGCTCAAGCCGGTACACAGGGAGTAAATCAAAATCGTCCACAGCATTGTTTTGGCCCGACCGATGCGATCGCCGAGAACGCCAAAGAACAATCCACCGGTGGCCCACCCGATCAAAAAGATAGCGGTCGCATACCCGGCGTACTCCGCGACGATCCGGTCGCTGGGCACGACGCCGGCGGAGGTCGTCAACAGTTCGCGGATCGCCGGCACACGAGCCAAGTTAAACAGTTGCTGGTCCATGGTGTCGAACAGCCATCCCAAGGCTGCCACTATCAACACAAACCAGTGGTATCGATTCAACTCTTGATACCAGGGCGTTCGTGACTCGGACAACGGGATAGAGATACGAGCAGGCTCCGAAATGTGCATCCTCAACTCCGCGGTATGGAAAACAGAAACGCCCAAACACAGGGAACGAACAATTCAAACGGTCGCGGAGTCGAGGCCCTAGCGGCTTGGCGAAGTATCCCCGCACCGCCGGAGTAGGCCTCGCAACTCGGTCGAAGGAGATCAAATATCACCAGGCAGGAAATCGAGCGACACCGGACGCTCATATCCGCGTAGCCAATCCACGAACTTCTGCCAGCTCGATTGCCCGGAGCGTGATTTTTGTATGGCTTCGCGGAGTCGTTGCACGCCCGGATCGGTCTCGTCGGCAATTTCGTCGAGAACGCTCCAACATCCGGAGCCTCGGCCGGACAGGAGCAGAGCCGTCGCGAAGTTCGTCTTCCACTTCGTCGGAACATTCTGCCGCATGAGCAGCCCGCCACCGTTGAGGACCAAACTTCGATAGACTCGCACGGCGGATTCGACTTGACCCAGCCGCATCAAGCAGACGCCATAAGCATTTTGCATCGCCGGAGCGCTGGAACCCCGTGAACGAACCAAGACAATGGCCTCGTCAAGCCGACCTTCGTCGAGCAACCGACGGAGTTTGGCATCGATCGGATCGGCCGGGGACGCCGGCGGTGGAGAAAATTGACGAGACACCAAATGAGTATGCGTGAACGTTTCGGCTTCGGAAGCGACCTGCAGATTCGATCCGGCCTCGTTCATAACAGTCTTCGAAATCATGGAAGGTAACCCTATAGAAATCAATTTGTGGGGGGAGAATTGCGGCAGACTGCGCAGCGGGATTGACCGATACGTGACCACGGTCCGCGCAGCACAAGCGTGTCAGCAATGAGTCGATCGGGTCTGCGAAGCCCGATGAACGAGCCAGCAGATCAAACGCGTTGCGCAAGTGTCCTATCGGAGGAGCGGCAGCCGTCGACACTGCAAGAAAGGGGATTCCGGATCGAGCTGGACCCAAAACCATTGCGCCACAAATCTCACAGACGGACAGACCCATTCGAAGGTCGTCACGGCCGGGGTGGCGTTGCCGTCTTGACAGACGGGAAGTTGCAAAGAACGCGAAGGGCTAAAAGCAAACGAATGTTCGTATTCGACCCCGAACACTGAGGCCCCGGAATCACCAGGAGGCAGGGTCCTCCCGATGGCGTCCGACTTCGCAGCCGCGAGGGAATCCGGCGATGTGACTGCAAGAGCAGTCATTAGGAGAACAAGAGCAGCCACCCAGTGGCTCATTGGCCGCCGCCGTAAAGAAGCAAGGAACGCTACTGACGAGAATTTTATCATCGCCGTCATGGACTGCAAGATGCTGACCGGATAAATTTCCCAAGCCATTCATTTCCCGACCGCCATTGGATCATCCGAATGAGAGACACCAGTTCTTGACTGTCTTTTCTTGTGTGATCACAAACCCGATTGAGGTTCAATCAGTGAGTACGCTTTTGACACTTCTCGGAGGATTGCTCGTGCTCACCGCTGGTGCGGAAGTGCTTGTGCGCAGTGCGTCGGCTCTGGCAAGAATAGCCCGTATCTCCCCGCTCGTCATCGGGCTGACCGTCGTCGCCTTTGGGACTAGCACCCCCGAACTTGTTGTCAGTGTTCAATCGGCACTACGCGGGCAGTCAGATATCGCTCTGGGCAACGTGGTCGGTAGCAACATCTTCAATGTGCTGTTCATCTTGGGAATCTCGGCACTGATCATTCCATTGCGAGTGGCTCAGCAATTGGTTCGCTTCGATGTTCCCCTAATGATTTTTCTGTCTGTCTTGGTAGCGGTACTCGGGTGGGACCTAAATATCGGACGTTGGGAGGGATTGCTCCTAGCAACGGGTTTGCTGGCCTATACGACCTGGGGGATCTGGCAAAGTCGACGGGAAAATCAGGAAGTTCAACAGGAATTCGCCCGAGAGTACGGCAGCACAGAGGTCTCGCAATCACCGCCCCGACTTGTCGGCAATATCGTCTTCTTCGTAATAGGCCTTGCGCTCTTGGTAGTTGGCTCTCGCTGGTTCACAGATGGAGCGACAGCCATTGCCCGTCAGTTAGGTATTTCGGATTTGATCATCGGTCTGACAATCGTAGCCGCGGGAACGTCTTTGCCCGAAATTGCCACGTCCATTGTCGCGGCCGTTCGAGGCGAACGCGACATTGCCGTCGGAAACATTGTCGGCAGCAACATCTTTAACATCACCGGCGTCCTCGGGATTTCTGCTGTTTTAGCCCCCGAAGGTTTGGCGGTCTCGCCGACCGCGCTCGAGTTCGACATTCCTATTATGATCGTCGTGGCCTTTGCATGTCTGCCGATATTTTTCACTGGTCACCTAATCGCACGTTGGGAAGGCGGTCTGTTCTTAGGCTATTGCATCGCTTACATCTCGTATCTCGTCCTTGCCGAAACCAACCCCGCCCTGAATCGCACATTGACGGTAGTTATGTTGTGGTTTGTAGTTCCATTGACGGTCATCACACTGGCCGTCACAACGATCCGAGCTTACCGCAGAAGCTCTCAAACCGTCGAAGAACCGTCAAAGAGGTAAGATTCTTTTCAATCACAACTGCCTGGTAGATAGCCACGAAATCTTGCTGAACGTCACAGCCACCGCCGGCTGTGAGCACCAAGTATTTTGAGCGTCTTCGGCTACAAATTGCTTGCCGAACCATCGATTGGCCAGCAAGTCTTGAGAAAGTGCTGAGGTCAGTCTGGCCAGACGATCAAGTCAAAGTTGTTCAACTTGTCCCACTAAGACGGAGTGATGTAGCTAGCGCAGCCGATCAGGCACAGGTCGACCCCACGAGATTCCTTGATGCCATTACGGTCAATGACTTTGTTCCATTCGCAGTTACTCCTGTCACACTCCAGTTTTTGCTCGACGAGTTAAAATGGACAAATCGCCTTCCAGACTAAGATTCAAATTGTATGAGCAAGGCTGCCTTCGACTTTGCCAAGAGTCCAACCAGGGCAGACTCGATGCTGGACACTATGCGATTGCGGTTTATGCATCAATGATGCGGACTTGTACTTCTTTCAGTTCCTCGGCGAGAAATAAGTGATGGTTGATTCCGCTTTCTTCACTCCGTATCACAGTGATACATAATTTTGGATCGACTTTACGGTTACGTGGAATCAGCAGCAGCATGGAAGCGACGTCCACCGAGTTCACTCCGCCGATCACCGGAACTGTGAGGGACCAGATGGAATGACATTGTTAGCCGATGACTGCCATGCTGATGACTCGGAGTGATGTCACAAACCCTTGTTGCCCTTAATCTAATGCCCTAGGAGGTAGTTATTCGTGACCACAATTGAGGCTATTGCTAGCCTGTTTGGACTGCTCTGCGTCTGGCTGACGGTGCGGCAGAACATTTGGTGCTGGCCGGTCGGGCTGGTGATGGTCAGTCTTTACATTTGGATTTTCTATCAAGCGAAGCTCTATTCGGACATGGGGCTGCAAGTCGTTTATGTCGCGCTTCAAATCTATGGTTGGATGCACTGGCTTCGTGGTGGTCCGCGTGATTCGACTCTTCCGATCACGCGGCTCGACAGGGGCCGTGTTGTTTTATGGATTGTCGTTGCTGGTATTGGCACGGCTCTGTTGGGCAGCGGTATGGCTCGTTGGACCGATGCCTCCGTGCCGTATTGGGATGCTGCGACCACAGTTCTTAGTCTTGTGGCTCAATACCTGTTGGCCCGCAAGGTGCTGGAAAATTGGCCGTTTTGGATCACGGTGGATGTCTTGGCGATCGGCATTTATACCGTTAAGGAGTTGTATATCACCGCGGGACTTTACGTGGTGTTCTTGGGGTTGGCGAGTTGGGGATGGATCGCATGGACGAAAAGCCTTCGAGACCAAAATCAGGCGCCCGCCACGGTACCGGGATGACACTTGGTAAGTTCATGCCGCCGCACCGCGGACATCAATTCCTCATCGAGTTCGCCCGACAATACACCGAACGGCTGTATGTGTTGGTCTGCTCGATCGAGCAGGAACCAATTCCGGGCAATCTACGACACCGTTGGGTGCAAGAGATGTTTCCTGCTACCGACGTGCGGGTGGTTCATGTCACCGATGAGAACCCGCAGGAGCCACACGAACACCCCGACTTTTGGAACATCTGGCGGGAGACGGTCGAACGCGCTGTTGGCGAGCCGATCGACTTCGTTTTCGCTTCCGAAACCTACGGGGAAAAACTCGCCGAAGTGTTGGGGGCGAAGTTTGTGCCGGTGGACTTGGCGCGGGAACTGGTACCGGTTTCGGGTACGGCAATCCGAGCCGCACCGCAAAAACATTGGGAGATGTTACCGGAGTGCGTGCGGCCCCACTTTCTCAAACGCGTCTGCATCTTCGGACCGGAATCGACGGGTAAGAGCACATTAGCGCGTGATTTGGCGAAGCACTTTGAAACGCAGTACGTCTGGGAATACGCACGGCCTTTGCTTGATGTGCAAGGTGGTCAATGTCACGTAGATGACATCCCACGAATCGTCCGTGGCCAGATCGCCGCCGAGGAGGCACTCGCAAGGCAAGCGAACCGCGTGCTGTTTTGCGATACCGACGTGCTGACAACAACGATCTGGAGCG
This sequence comes from Thalassoroseus sp., assembly GCF_984380535.1. Taxonomy (NCBI): domain Bacteria; kingdom Pseudomonadati; phylum Planctomycetota; class Planctomycetia; order Planctomycetales; family Planctomycetaceae; genus Thalassoroseus; species Thalassoroseus sp. Next base: position 58,435 of record NZ_CFHRBF010000012.1, on the reverse strand, counting down.
ACGTGCTGTTCGGATCGGTTCCACCTTGGATTCAGGAGTTGGCCGACGAACGGGACTACGACCTGTATTTACTGCTGGATGTCGATGTTCCCTGGATCGACGATGCACAACGATTCTTCGACGCTCCTGAAGAACGGCGAGCGTTCTTTGATCGTTGCGAACGAGAGCTCAAATCACGAAACCGACGTTATGTCGTTTTGAGAGGCTCCTGGACGGAACGGTTCAAAGCCGGTTGCCAAGCGGTCGAGGAAATCCTGGTGGAAGAATGATTGTCCGAGTCCCGGGCTTCAAGGCGTGTTTTCTTACCGAAGCCTACGACTTTACTGGCCCCCTCGCGGTTCACATGTCGAGCAACGAGACCGTCTAGGGCGTTTCTTGCACCCGAAGGTGTTCTACTCATTCGCTCCAATCGACTCCCGTTTTCGAGTTCAGTATCAATCGCCTCGCGTCTCCATAGACGTGACTGCCGAGTTGCTTGGGGAAGGACGACGCTTCGGCTTGTTCACACAGATTCTGATATTGCTCGGCCCATGCGATACCGAAGGGGGCAGTGAACGCGATCTTCCGAGCGTCGTTTGAGGGCTTCCGATCTCTCAAACGCTAGAACGGCGATTTCATAAAGGACTTGCGTGCATGTGATTGCTCGCCATTGATCAGCTGCTCTCGAAAAAGACTAAGATGGTCTTCGAAAATGCTAGCACAGATTTTATGCCGACGTTCGAAGACCTTAGGCAGCATTGCTTAACGTTTTTTGCTCAGCTTGGTCGTTTTCGTGCTGTTCAGAATCTAGTAATAGATGGGACGAGGCAATTCCAGTTTGAATGAATGACCAACACAAAAGTAGCCCCCAAATCCAACTGGCTTGACTTCGAAAGTTCTCAAACCAGAGAACTGGCAGTATTGCTAGTCCGGTCGCTACGAGAACTGCTGTCAGTTGAATATGAACTTTGGACCTTCCTTTGAGACTACCAGATATAACTTGATTCATCGCATCCAGAATCAGGTAGGCGGCTCCGAACCATGCTAGTCGCTGAAAAATCTCAATGAGACTCGAGCTAGTTTTATCGAGGTCTGTAAAAAGACTCAGTACAAGACTTGGAAAAATGGTTAGCAGGATTCCAATGCTGATTGTATAGACTAAACCTAGCTGAATAGACGAGCCAGTGATTCTGAGTTGCGTCTTTCGGTTACCAGTTGTTGCCTGACCGACTAAAATCGCCGTCGCGGTTCCTAGTCCGATTAAAGGCATCGCCGCTAGTTGAAACCAGCTCAGCACGACGGTTGTTGCTTGTAAAGCTTGTTCGCCTGTACGACCAATTTGAATGACAAAGGTGCTCATTACAACGGAACGAATCACCTGATTCAATCCGAGTGATGTTCCCTGCACAGTCAATTGACGGAGAACCGAACGCTGTGGGCGAAAATTTTTGACCCCAAAGTGTTCGCCCGGTGCAACTCTCCAGACGGCCCAAGCAAAGAGAGTGGTCCTAAGCCACATCGACAAAGAGGTGGCCCAGGCTGCTCCTTCAACTCCAAGTTCAGGAAAGATGCCGGGACCGAAAATCAGCAGCCAGTCGAGAAGCACATTCGTCAGACATGCACAAATATTGATCGCCAAGACAGGGCCAGTTCGTCCCCGTCCGGCAAAGAACGCAAAGAGTCCCCCTTCTATCATCAAGGCCGGGGGAACGGTCATTAGAATCCGAAAGTAACGGGCTTCTTGGACAACCAATTCTTCGCTGTGACCTAGCCATTGGAATAACGGTGTCGCGATCAAGATCGACATCAAAAACAACGGTAGACAGCCAACCATCATCCAGAACGTCTGCCAAATGATTGGCCCGATTTCTTGAGGACGATTGGCACCGAACCGCTGGGCGACCAACGTGTTCGCGAAACCGACGGTCGCTACCGGCAGGCATGCAATCGTCCAGTATACGTTTCCCGCAGCGAGACTTGCAGCGGCCGACTGCGGGTCGTAACGGAATAGCATCAGGCGGTCGATGAACATCGCCAACGAGAAACAACCCACCGACAAGCTAAGCGGACCTGCAATTCGCAAAAGCTGCCAATAATTTGACTTATGACATGCGGAGTCCGAAGAGCCGAAGGGTTTCCAGAGTTTCAGGCGTGGCGTAAGGTTGGTCAAAGGACGGCCTAATGCATACGAATATCACAAAATGATCATATCGCATGTATTAGTACGTCGTTTCCCAGGTATACGACAAGACGATTTTCCGACCTCGCCGGATTTTGTTGCCTAGGATTCGAAACTACCGCCACCGACTAAAATCCTGCTGGCGTACTGACGGTGGCCTTCTCGATTTCCGCTGACGAAGGTTTTCGTAGTAGTTCCAACTTGCCGCAGTTCTGCTCGAATTGGATGTAACCAGCCTGATCTAACTCGTTCAGCCACCCTGTCATCGGCCATTGACCCCATTTTTCGTGGAACCGACGAGCGTTGACCACGACATCCGCGACATGCTGAACCGGAGGACGACACACCGGGTGGTGTTGGTGATATGCATAAGAGCCAACGTGTCCGAAAGCGACGTTTGCTTCGCGAGTCATGAACGCAAAGTCCGTATCTTCACCTCCGTACCCGCAAAACTGCGTATCGAATCCGCCGATTTGGTGAAACGTTGTTCGGCGGATTGTGAAACAAAGCGACCAGAAAAGTTCATATCGGTTCGATAGCCGACGTTCTCCTGGGGCAAGTTTGGGCAATGCCGGATGGGAATGTGAATGTTTTCGTAGGTCGTCGACGGTCCACTGGTCCTTCGGGAAGTCGGAATCCAGGTAGCCAATGCTGCCCATCCAGAGCGTATCTTGCTCTTTGACGGCATCGTTCATTGTCGATAAGAGATCCTCACCCGGAATGCAGTCCACATCCAGAAACAACAGATTCGGTTGTGTGGCGAGTGTTGCTCCCCGATTGCGAGCTTTCGCAAGCGGTAGGTGTCCATCTTTTCCATGAACCACGGCGGTCTTAAGTTTCATGCCCGAAGGGCAGGGCAGAGCATCGATGGGGACTTCTTGGTCCATGCCGATGATGATCCACTCCTTCGGAACCGTAGACAACCGAGAGAGGCCTAACGCTTGGTTGCGTAAATGGAGTTCCCGTCCACGGACGATCGTCACTACGGAGATGGGAAGTTGAGTATCAGACATCAATCTGCAATGTGAAATAAGTAAGTAAGAACGATTACCGATTAGCTAACTCGTCCAGAGCCTTGGCCAACACCCGACTTCCGTCGGCAGTGACGACTCCATGCCAACGGTCGGGGTTGAGTTGGGAAGCGGCCGAGAGCAAATCCGGCCACCGTTCGGGGTGACTCGGCCATTCCGTTAGCCCCAAAGCCAGACCTTCGCGATTGAGGATAGCGACTTTCCGGAGTTGCTCTTCGAACGGTCGCGGTTCCGCGATGGCGATGAGTTTGCTCTGAACATAGCCGCATTCCATCACGCTATTATGACCGGCCGCAGAAATCACAACGTCCGCAGCCGCTAAGATTTGGAGTGGTCGTTCGACCCAGCCAAGATGAGTCAAATTTGATGGACTGTTGTCATAGGAATCGGAATGTCCCAATGCGAACCAATTCCATAGCGGTGTCGCCCGAGCAGCGGCATTCAGCTTCTCTGCCGTATGCCCCACGCCACCAAGTCCGCTCATCACGACGACGATCTGTTCGTCAAGGGGCCAACCAAGTCTGCGACGGGCTTCGGTTCGGTTGGGAACACGGTCGTCGAATCGGCAAAAACCATCCGCGTAAATGGTTTTCTCTTGGACCCATTTCGGGGTGATGTCATCCTCCATGCGTTTCGGGAACGGCGCAAACAGGCGGTCCGCCGCTTCATACGCTAGCCGATGCGGTAGATCATCTCTTCGTCCGTGTTGTCGCATGACGACCGTCGGGATCGACATCAAACGCGCGAACAACGTGGTCTCCACCGAAACATCGACAAGAACGACATCGGGGTGCTCGGTGGCGAAGAAGTTCGCAAGTTGTGACATTCGTCGAGTCAGCCGGCGATCCGCCAGTGGAGCGTAATGAAGTCCACTGACTTCGCCGGATCGAGCCATTGCGTCGGCCGATAAGTGAGCATCAGACTCCAACTGAACAACGCCGCGTACGGTGGGCCCGTCCCATTCTCGCTCTGCGAAGCCACTCGTCAGAATGGTTGCTGCCGATTGCAAGTGTCGCAGAATCGCAAGGGTTCGCTGTCGATGCCCATTACCGTGATCGTGAACATAAATGCCGACATGGGACGATTTCATATCGCGACCTCAGCGAGATCGTCGACATATGGTTCCACAATCGCAGGTTGAGGAAGCTCGGTACGTCCGGCGACTTTCGTGTAGAGTTCTTCGTAGGCGGTCAAATTTGCTTCAATCCCGAATTGGGAAACGACATGATCCCGGCAGACATAACGGTCGAGTTCGAGACATTCTCGCATGCCCCGGGCCAGGTCACTAACGTTGTCCGGTTCGCACAAACGCCCAGTCTGTTCGTCGACGATTTCGGTAAGACCGCCGCGGGCGAACGCAGCGACCGGTGTGCCACAGGACAAACTTTCCGCAGCGACCAACCCGAATGGTTCGTCCCAACAGGGCGTCAAAACCGTCACGGCAGAGTCCTGCACGATCGTTGCAAGACGCTTATGGTCGGCATGCCCGAGATAGCGGATGTCATCGCAAAGCAGCGGAGCGATCTGGGTGTCGAAGTACTCGACATCGTACTTTGGCCCCACCAATACTAACGGCAACTTGGCTTTTTTGGCGGCTGCAATCGCCAGATGAGTGCCTTTTTCCGGTGTGATCCGTCCGAACCAAACAGCTTGCCGGCGTGGTCGGTGATTGAAAACCCATTGCTTGGTGTCAACGCCATTATGGATGATCGTCTGCTCGGTGAGATACTCCGACCAAGGCGTAGCATTCGCTCGGGAAACATTGACGAAGCGAAATTCTGTGGACTCCCAGCATTCGACAAGTACCTGACACATTCGCGGCAGCGGAGGCGTATGCAACGTCGTGATCATCGGTGTGTCCAGATGACCACCCCATCTTAATGGTGATGGATGAAGACTGTTGTTATGGATCACATCGAAATCGTCCCAATCGACGTTGCTCATCAGCCGATCGTACATCCCGTCTTCGAAACGTTCGACCTGTCTGTCTCTTTCGTTCGTGGCAAAATTGTGTTCCTGTCCCCAGGCAACGGTCCCACGTTCGCAAACCGCTTGAATTGGCAGATTCGGGTCGCTATCGGCCGAAGCAAAACATGTGACGTCATGACCCCGGTTGACGAGTCCGAGAACCAACGCATAGGTAAACATCTCTAAACCCCCGGCAAATGGAGGGCAAATCGGATATTTCAAATGAGATATTATGGCGATTTTCATGGCAGGTTCAGATTGAAAAGTTTTGACGGGTCCTAGCAGCGGTCGTCAGAGATATCCTCAAACCGCTGGGTCAAAATACTCCGTTAGGTCGTACAGCCACTTATAGACCTGCGGTTGTCGCGTTTTCAGACGGGAAATTCCTGTTCCTTCCGAGGGGATAGATTTACTGGTTGTCAGTTCAGTGTTTGGTGCGATGCGTTTGCGAGCGGTTGACTCTTCTTTGCGAGGGTCTCCGTCCGACCGAATATCTGCCGGCCGTTCGATCTTTTCGCTTGCCGAATCGCGTGTTCCATACGCACCCAACTACCCATAAAAAGAACGGGGAAATGCTGCGAGTTGGGCATGACTGCGTTCGAAACCGCTTGATCGAAAGCAACATATCGCGACAAGTTCAGAGCCCCTGGCAGTTTTAGGGGGCAAAGTTCCGCCAGCTTCGTGAGTCGACAGCCCGGACACTTCTTTTTTGATGTTCCGCCCGGCAGCGGGGTGCGTCACGCAGCAGTAGGATACGGAACAAAATCAACGCACCATTGGCTGATGCAGACCGACCGAAGAGTGGCGTCCGCTTCTAGAATGAACATGGAACCCACCAATATATTTGGAACTGGAGAGTTCGGGGGACTGGGGGCAATAGGTGAGTTTAGTGAATAGTCGTCGGAAGGGAGGCCACCGTACGGAATCCCGAGATCGAGTTGCCTGTCTTTCCTATAGTTCCTGAGCTATGTGAATCTGTACGGGTTATGCCGGATGTCTGGACTGATATGATTATCCACAACGTAGCGAACTTGCGAATTCGATAACTAATAAAGCTTGCTCGTCTTTCATCACGGGAAGCAAACTTTATTAATGTCGAGTTGGTTATGTCGCGAATCCTGTCGCCCAGTCGAGTACCTTTTCTCGTTTTGCTATTCGGCATATTCCTCGCGGGATGTGCGAATCGCGAGCGGCTGAGTCCTGGATTGTTGACATGGTTGGTGTCATCCAGGCAACCGGATGAGACGCGTGTGTCACCGGCAAAGGACTCTCAGCCACAAATTCAAGCAACTTCCGAAACGTCACCACTCGATCCACAATCGTCTTTGAGACTGCTAAGTATTGAAAGCGTCTCATCCCCGTCTGTTCAGGAGCAACACTCGCAGTCCGCGACACCGGATATCCCAAGTTCGGATGCCGAATCGCAGAGTTTGAAACAGCTTGCTGGTCAGCGGCAAGTTGAGGCGAAGCCGATTCAAACGGCCCAGTGGCTCCAAGATGTGATTCCGGGACTCCCTCTCCCGGCAACCGATGTGTCAGCGGATTCCTCACCGCCGGCGACGTCTGCTCCGGTCGCGACAACGGTACTAGCACCACCGCCAGCACCGGCGACCATTCCACTTCCGCTGCGAAGTCAGTCGGGCGAAGACAGAATCCGTGTGAGTTCGACAGGAGAACGAATCTCGTTGTCCGTTCGAGATGCTCCGTTGAGCACGGTCCTTTCGCTTCTCGCGGAACAACAAGGTTTGAATGTGGTCACAGGCAACGACCTCAACCATCCGGTGACTGTGACGCTGCATGAAGTCTCGGTCGAGGAAGCCTTGAACGCCATCCTTCGTAGTTCCGGCTGCACATGGCATCTGGAAAACGACATCATCTACGTTTCGAGCATCAATCAAGAAAATCACATCAACCCGGCGATTCAGGGCCGTGAAGTTCGTGTATTCCGTCTCGACTTTGTGTCAGCAACTGATATCGAGAAGGTTGTGCAAGGACTCCTTTCGCCCGTGGGACATATCTTCGCGACTGAGTCTGATGCTCATAATAGTCGCCGAACTGGTGACTCGATTGTCGTCGAAGACCTTCCTCATTACATGCGACGCATCGAGCAATATATTGCTCAGATCGATCAAGCTCCACGACAGGTTCTGATCGAAGCGCACATTCTGGAAGTTCGACTGTCTGACGATACGACCCATGGCGTCAATTTCGAATATCTAGCGAGTCTCTGTGATACGAAACTCAAACTAGAAACCTCGGGAGCGAATCCGTTAGCGGCTTCGGGGATGTTATTCAGCATTGAAGGAACACATCTGACGTCGCTCATTGAGGCCTTACAAGTCACGAACAACGCCAAAACGCTCGCTTCGCCCAAGGTGATGGTCCTTAACGGTCAGGAAGCGAAAATCCAGATTGGTGAGCGACTCGGCTTCTTTGTGACGACGACGACGCAGACCTCAACTTTGCAACAAGTGGAATTTGTCGATGTCGGCGTGCTCTTACGAGTCACTCCGCAGATCACCGCCGATCATCGTGTCATCATGACGGTTGCACCGGAAATCTCGACCGGGCAGGTGAATGAAACCACCGGTCTGCCGGATAAGGCCACCACCGAAGTTGCAACCTCGGTGATCCTCAATGATGGACGCGGAATCATCATCGGGGGATTGATTCAAGAAGCCGATACGGACCGTCAATCGAAGTTGCCGATCGTCGGTGATCTATGGGCCATCGGTCGGTTGTTCGGACGGCGGCAGGCTGCGAGAGAGCGACGAGAAATCGTTGTGGCGTTGGTGCCGCGTGTCGTACCTCATGGTTGTGCTCCGGGTATCGAGGAACAACATCAGTACGAACGGGCCACGACGCCGTTGCTCGATCAGAATCTCAAACGGTATGTCCGTCCGTCGGAAGGCACACTCCCCGATGCGATGAAAGACCCGCGGAAGATTCAACTCCGTCGACTACCCAATGCCGTTCCAAACTTGCACGATCCGTATCCGTTGCCACCAGAATACTATGTCCCAGCCAACTCGGAGCTTGGAGGCTACGATCCCAACGCTCGCTACGATGTCCACCGCTCGCCAATGTCGTATGGTGCGGTAGAAACCTATCACGAGCCGGTCTACTTCGAAGAAGAAATACCGCACTTTGGGAACGCGTATGACGCACAATAGAAGGCGTCTAAGGATGATCGAGGAGACGGTGCGGTATTGTGGGTAAGTTCCGAAACTGGCGACTGCCCGTGTGAAGTTGCAGTTCATCCCGGATGTAACTGGGACGCCGCAATGGCACATCGAATTCGGCCGCCTCGAACAGGCCTTCGCCAGGAACACCAAGCCGCACACTGAGCAGCCCAACCGGGATCAAGTCGAAGTCACGATTGGGCTCGATCCGATCAAATGGCAAGTCCACGATAGCTCCTTGTGGTCCGAAGTCGCGTGGTGTGAGTTGTCGAGACCAGCGTTCGACGATGCCAAGACGATCCCGTTCCCGGATATAGTCGAACCGTCTTGCCACCAACTCGGCCGATAACGACCCATTCACCGGCACAAGTCGGCCGGACTTAGAGATTGGCAGCACTACCACACGCAATCCATCGGGCTCCGAATCACGGTCCCAATTCGCGACCCAGGCTCGAACCCGCAACACCGCCACGGTTTCCGAAACCGGAACATGCACTGCCGCCGCGGGTTGAATGAATTGCGGTGACGGTTCCGGCGGCAAGAACGATGACCGTGATTCTTGCCCTTCAATCCGAATGACATGCGAGTCATCATAGGGCCGGATCGTTCGAATGCGATCTCGAGGAATATGAGACCGGAGAACGATGCCAGGGCGTTCCGTCCATAAGTGAATCGTCTTGGCATCGTTCTGTGAGTCGATATGCCCGATAAGCGTCCGACCATCAATGGTTTCAATTGCCATTAATGATGACTCAGTTTCAGAGTCTGACGTCCGAGGTTCTTCGGCAGACTCTACAGAGGCCACCGAGAGAAGCAGCAAGAAAACGCAGCTAGACTGAACAAGACGAATTCGACGCATAGAGAAACCTGGTGTCAACATCGTGAAATGTGTTCGATGTTAAAACCAAGCAAAGTCGATGCCGCTCGATGGTCATGTTCAAGAAGTTAGAAATACCCTATGAAAATTGCCGCATTTGTTTGACAATCGACCTTTCGTGTTTCAATTCGGCAACACCAGTCGTGAAGAAACACCACACGCCCGCAGAACTAGCCCGTGGAAGTTGGTCGATCTTCAACCACCTGAAAACGCGACGCTCATGTTTCGACCAGACATTAGGGTGTGGGGACCCGTGTCCAAGTGCCGGGGACGATAACTCCGTTGTCCGAGGAGCCAAAACCCGGTGGAGGGTTATTCGACGGACTGGAATCAAAGTCGACCGAAGCTTGACACTCTTTTTCGATAAGCAGGTTGCGATCGCAGATCAGAACGCCATTCAACAAAAAGCTTTCACTCTTATTTCCACCGTTCAATGTGACGTCCCGGCTACAATAGACGATTCCAGCCACCCGCGACGGATAAGAATCACTCTGATCGCTATCACTGACAGTTTGCCAGGGGGTTCCCGATGGGTTGAAGTTTGTCCCAGCCGCACTTTCGCTAAATGTCGTCGATGTGATTGTAATTTCAAGATCGCCTTGGACCATCAAAGAAGGAAAGTTGTTATAGGCTGGTTCGAAGTTGACTTCCTTCTTCAAATCCGTACTCAGAAAGCCCGTCCCACCATTAAGAATCACTAACGTGCCCACCACCCGCAAATGTTTCAATGTGAGACTCATTCCGCCGCAATCGATAATATAGATCCCGTGGGGGTTCGGAGTTCCGTAGGGATTATTGGATGGACTCAGGAGTTTCCCATCCATGCTCAGGCCTCCTAAGCCGTTATCTAGGGGAGCAGTCGGGATCGATGTACCTTCACTAACGTAATAGTCAAAGACTGTCGTGGGATCGGGCAGATTGTGAATGCCACTCGGGATGGTGGCGGTTCCTGAGTAACTGCCGGAATTCGTGAATCCTTGGGCTTCCAAGTTTCCATTGAGATTTCCCCAGTTCGTTACAGTGGAATTGCATCGGATGGGTCCGCCGTTAGCGACTAGCGATTCCGCAGTTGTGTAGTTACCCACCCAAAGGGTTCCGCCGACGAGCAACGGGGCACTGACCGTGTTCGTGCCACCGGTGCCAACACGGGCTTGCAACCGGCATTCCGCACCGTTCTTACGACCAATCCCGGTGAGTAACTTTCCGTCTCCGCTAGGATCATTATCGAGCTGCCAAGTCATGGTTCCCCCGTTCGCTCCAACGGCAGGGCTAGGGTGCTCTGTGCCATGGACAATGTTCGTCTGCCAGCTGGAATCGTTCTGAATATTGATGATCCCTAACTCGATCCCGGATTGAGCAAGCACGCGGACCTGTTCACCGTCAGTACCGCCAGTTGCAACACGCAATTGGGACTGAGCGACGCTCATTGCCGCCAAGCTGATCATCGAGACCATAACGGTCACCAACAGCACGGCAATATAGAGATAGCCCGCGCGTTTGGACGGTGACGGATGCAAAAACTGCGGTCGTTTATTGATCTTGTGCATGGTTCGATAACGCCGTGGCCGAGTAGTGTGTGCGACCACCGGATAATTGAAGTTGATTGGTGACGCGAGTCTGCACAGTGGCATCGGCCGCTGGCGGTTGTTCCAAAGAACCCCATTGTGACCGCCACGCGATCAACTTTGTCTGAGCTCCATCAGGTGCGGTCACGGTCACCTCGATCCGCTTGAGTCCTTCATCGAGAAACGAATTCGCATGAGGGTTGTCGACCTTAACGCGTCGCACTTGGACGCTTCGATTCCATCCGGTGTACTCAGATAGCACCGTATTATCTTTCAGCCTCGGAGGGGACGCGCTCCAACCGTGATAGTCATCGACATCATCCCAAGAACTCCGGTTGCTCGACGATTCGGAAAGCTCGACTCCAAATCCGAGTAACTCCGTGGGTTCCTCATATTCCTGACTCAGAATCTCGTTCATCAGGTCCTGAGCCAACGCGGTTCCATCGTGGATCTGCTCAGCGGCCATCCGTGTGCGGAGAACGCCTCCCACCACCTTCAACGACCCCACTAACACTAGGCCGACTAGCAAAGTCGATACGGCGACTTCAACCAACGTCAAACCGCTTCGACGCCAACGAAGACGTGCTTGTCTTTTCGACGACTGTTGCCGAGCCGAAGATGGCTTACTCATAGGTCCCATAGATCGAGATCCTTCGATGGTCTTCGGACGACGAATTTGGGAAGGTTGAAGGCCAACCATGCTTTGTGGCATCATAATTTCCCACATGAGTTTCCCCACCACTACCGCTGTAGCGATAGAAAGCATCGCTATCCTTATAGCTCAATGCAAGATAATACTCACCGGCAGGTATTGTAACCGGTGCCACACTGAAAGTAGTCCAGCCGTTCGCTGAGATTTTTTCCGTCCCGCTATTCGTGATGAGATCTTTAGGGTTCACATTGTTATCGATTCCATACAAAGCCACAGTCACATCAGAGCTAGCGAGAAGAGAGAAATTAAGATACACAGAAATGCTAACGATTTTTTGTTCTGAACTCAGCGTTACACGGGTCGCGATGATCTTTCGACGCTCGGTGTGAATTCCATCGAAGACATCCTCATATCCAAAGTTTCCACCGGTTTCCCAACGATTCCCCCACGAATTCGGGTCCATCGCCGGCGGACCGGACGCGCCTCCGGTCATCGAACGACTCGCCCAGCCGAAATTGAAAGCTTGAACGTCTGACAACAACGGCACGGTCGCTCCACCGTTGATCGAATACTGCAATTCATTAGTCGGAGCACCCGTCCAAGAATAGGTGATCGTTTCGCTATTCCCATCCGCATCGCGATCGGGAACCTGAAACGTGGCAGCCGTCGCTGATCGTTGGGTAAACAAGCGAGCTTGCGCGAGATCATTTAACATCGCCGCCTGCACGTCTGCGGCTGCGGCCCGCTCTTCAACAATCCCAATGCCACTCAACGCTTCGTCGCTGAGAAACAGGGAGGCACTCAGTCCCAGCATGAGGACCGTTGCCGCTCCGGCACTGATCAACAACTCGACCAAAGTGTAGGCAAATCGAGATCGGTTCGGATGACTAGTATTCCGTGGAATTCTCATGGACTGCTCACTCGCCCAGAAACGGCGTGAAGGGTCACGGTTCGTGTTTCCCCACCGGCTGCGAGAGTCACGATGCCGTTCGCAGCCAACGGCACTAACGGCGAACCGGTGCACGGTCGGCCATAGAGATCGAACGTTGCGGTGGTGTTGGAATCGAAATCGACTGATAGAATCGAAACTCCCGGATGACTCTGCGTGAAATCCACTACAAACCCTTGCGATGGGTGGTCCGGGTCACTCATGCCTGGCATCGCATATTGAAACGGCAGGGTGAAGTTGACCGGCTGATTCGCCCCCTTCTGACGTGCGTGTCGTCTGGCCCAATTGAGATCCGCGGCCAGTTGCGCCGCCGCACCTTCGACCCGGTAATGGTTCAACATCACCGAGTACTGAGGCACCGCTGTTGCCGCGAGAATACCCATCACGAGTACCGCAATTACTAGCTCGGAGAGTGTGAATCCTTGCCGCATCACGATGCAAGACGACCGGATTCGATCCCGCTGAGTCAGGAAACGCGAATGAGGTCGGCGGAAAGTCAACATCGCACTAAAGACCTCGATAAAAGGTGTGTTCGAAAGAAAGACCTCACAGAACCTGATGAGGACGAAGGATCAATTCATCATTAGAGCTTGGGAAACGGGTGGCTGATCGACTCTGATGTTCTATGAGAACCTTCGTGGTTTCGGCAATTGGTCCTACGTTGTTGGATCGAGACATAATTGCGAGTGCGTTCCCGTCCGAAACACCCGAGTTAACTCACCGTCGTCGTCTAGATTATCGGTCTGATCATTCATTGTGATCTCGGAGCGGCCTAACAAACGATTCGTCCGATCCCGCGAGTCTGTGCAGATGGCTGTCATCTCCGATATTTGATCAAGAAAGACCTCAATCAGTTCGGGCTGCCACTGCGAACCGGCTCCGTCCCGCAGGATGGACTCCGCTTTTGCAACTGGCATTCCGTTTCGGTAGGGCCGGTTGCTTGTCATCGCATCGAAGGCATCGGCGACTGCTAGAATTCGTCCAATCAAAGGAATATCTTCGCCTGCCAAGCCATGAGGATAACCTGACCCATCCCAGGATTCATGATGATGCAGAACACCAGGTAACATTGGTTGAAGAGGTTTTAGTCTCTTGAGCAAGTCATAGCCGCGTTGCGGATGTTCTTTGATCTTCTCGAATTCTTCGTCCGTCAAACGCCCGTTCTTTAATAGGATGCTATCACTGATGCCGATCTTTCCTAGGTCATGAAGCAAACCCGACAGATAGATCATCTGACATTCGGTCTCGGGCAGTCCCAAACTTTTCGCCAAATGTCGGGACATACATGCAACGCGGTCGCTATGACCACAAGTGTACTCATCACGCGCATCTAAGGCGGCAACAAGCGTTCGAACAAGTTCGATTGTGAGTTCTTCCTTGGCGGCATATAAACGTCGGTTGTGTGCATGAGAAGCAATGAGGATACCAGTCGCTTCTAACAGCGACGCCTCGACAGAGCCAAGCTCATTGGTCATCGACGATTTTCGTCGGCGAGGCAATTCGGGTTCTGTCGCTTCGAAATTCACTGCAATTAGCCAACCAAAGTGCTCGTCTCCACGCACCAATGTTGTCAATACGACAGATTTCGCCGTTGGACAGATCACTTGCAACTGTGCACAACGTTCTGTTGCTAACACCACGGGGCGGGTGTCGTTCTTGGCAGCGAACTCCTCGACGAGACGCCAACCATCCGCTTCAGACATCTCCTGGTGACCGAACTGTAAATACTTCGTTGCTTGCTCGTTTGCGGAGTCGTGATCACCCTCAGACGGAATCACCAACTGAAGCGAATGAAACCCTGCTAGCTTTTGCAGTCGTGGAAGGATTTCGCTGGCGACGCCTTGAATACTTGTCGTCAGACTACAATGTTCGACGTAGCGAGCCACATGCCGAAGAAAAGTTCGCTCTTCGAAATCGTCGGTCACCTGTCGCCGGTACTCGGCCACCATCGACTTGAGATTGTCAATCTCAGCCATGTGTCGCAGCGAAGATTGAGATAAGTCGCCAATAATCGAGGCTAGACAATCTGAGTCGGCTGCTGCAAACCCGATCGCAGCTACGATGGATTCATCATCTTCGCCAGTCAAAGGGACTGCGAAAACAGTACCACTCTCGGGAGATTGACAGGTTGCCGGCTGTCCACTTCGAAGCCTGTCCCGTTCCGAATTCAGCCAGTTCTGGATCTCTTGGGGCAGCGAGCGGTTCTCCATGCCAACGGGCACTTGCCACTGATCGGCGTTCTCTTCCCAAATATAGAAATCAGACTGGAGGCTCTGTTTCAGTTTTTCACAGAGGGTTTCTAAGCCCCCAATACATTCGAGTGCAGACATTGATTTTCTCTCTACATACAGGACGCCGCGAGTCCTTAACACGCCTTACCAATGAATCCTCGTTCTGTGTCTGAACACTCTTGCTCGATGCCCCTATGTTTCAGGCATTTATGCCATTTCTGAGAGACTGTCATTGTGACACCATGTTGACTTTGCATTGCATGGGACCGAGCGGTTCCTACATGTATTTATAGGTCAAATACTTAAGTGAGGCCGAAGAAAACATAAGGCTACGAATTAAATTCCGCCAATGGGACTGGTGTTTCGACGGCAAGTGGTTGGAAGCTGCGATCGACTGTACCGACCGAAAACAGATAGTGACTTGTATGGCCTTCTCGTAAGGAACGCTTCCGATCTCCATCAAATCCTCACAACCAATCGAATCGTTAGAACGCGGCGGATTGTCCTTGAATTCTGACCAGGATAGTGTGAGTTTTTCGCATTTTTGATCACCGGGAAAGCTAGGTTTCTTCGAGTGGACGAAAACGAGTGCAGAGCTTTTACACGACGCAATAGCGATGCAATGCCGTCAAAAATGAGATTGTTAAGGCGTTACCAGCTACATTAGGAACATCATTATGAAATCATTCAATTCAATAAGCAGTGTTGCGAGACAACGTGGCTTTACTTTGATCGAGCTCGTCGTTGTCGTTCTGATTTTGGGTATTGTGGCAGCGGTAGCATCACCAAGCATGTTCGATGCAGCCGGCGATGCACGTGACAATGCCGCACACTCGTCGCTGTCGATCTTGCGAGAAACGATTCAACTCCACCGTGCGCAAATCGGAGCATTTCCCGGCGACGCGGGAACAGAAGCGGATCTCAAGGCTGATCTGGATCCCTACATCAGCGGGCCGTTTCCGACGATTGAAGTTGGCAACAGCGGCAACACTGTTCGCATTCAGCAAACCGGTGCTCCCCTAACGGTTAGTGGCACGGAAAGCTGGGCTTACGACAACGTATCTGGCGAGATCATTATCAATCACGCCTCCTATTCCGCACTGTAAAACTCGGAAACTGTCGTCGGATTATTCTCGCATTTGATTGAGGCCCGTAGAATGTCTTCAAAACTCCAGATTCTTGTCGCAGAAGACAACCGTGTGTTGGCAGATGTGATTCAGTTTAATCTCGAGGACGAAGGGTTCGATGTGACTGTAGCCCACGACGGACTCAAAGCGTTGAATCTGACGCGGAAACATACTTACGATCTCATTATCTGCGACTATCAGATGCCTGGTCTATCAGGCGAAGAATTGCTTCGTGAAGTTCGAGCGGAGTCGATGAGTCAAAATGCCGTCTGCGTACTCTGTTCCGCCAAAGGCTATGAACTTGATGTCGAAAGCCTGACGAACGAATTACAGCTGATGCAAGTCGTCCTCAAACCGTTTAGTCCGAACCAACTCGTCGAATTTGCGTACGATGCCCAAGCCATTACTGCTGCGCGAAGTCAGTCCTGCAGTGATGAAGCAGTGAAAATATAAGCTGGGTTCGATTTGGAATGGATACGCCCTCTCAAATGCACGGACTAAGTCATGGCCTTGTTTCCTACATCCGAAAGTGTTTCCCGGCAGATCGCCTTTAACTTCTCGATCGTGTTGTTTGTCGCGTTTGGAGTCGTGATCGGGACGTTCTATCTCACAGACAGCGTACTGGTACAGGCCGTTGTTGCAAGTATCACTCTATTGAGTTCGATCTGCTTGTGCTATGTCGCGTTGCCGGCTTCTCTCAAACACCACCAACTGATTCGCAACCAGCTGTCAGCATTTCCTGTGCAAGAGGATGCGGTCTGGAATCCAGAACCAGTCTCAGGCAGTACGCCGACGGAACTCGGATGGAATCGCCTCGTTGAGACAGCACAGTGTTGGCGACTGTTATCGCAAATGGAACAGCGGCTCGATCAGGCTTTGCTTGGGGGGACGGCCAATAGTTTCTCCGGTGTGCTAAACGCGTTATCCGAAGGACTCGCTGTGACCGACCGGGACCACGAGATTCTTTCGGTCAATTGCGCGTTCGCATCAATCTGTGATCGTGATCCCGATGAACTGGTTGGTCTTGCGCTCGACGAAGTCTTGCCGGCTTTCATCGACCTATCGGATTTTCATGGTAGCACGCGTCCGATGATGGAAGATTACGAGCATCAAGACGAAGGCCGACAGCAATTTCTCCAGCTATGTCGTCGGCCACAGTTGAGTTCGGACGGAGAGATCGAGGGACTCGTCTGGCTGTTGCGTGATGTGACGCAGCAACATCTTGCAGAGGAAGCCCGTGAACAGTTCGTCGCCGCCGCTACTCACGAATTGCGAACGCCGTTGGCGAGCATCCGGGCATATGCGGAAACACTAGCGACACGAGAGAACATCAATCGAGAACAGCAGAAACGTTTCTTTAATACGATTCAAAGCGAAGCTTCACGCTTGGGACGCTTCATCGACGATCTTTTAGATGTGAGTCGGATGCAAGCCGGATCGCTTTCATTGGATTGTCACGAGACCGATCTTAGCCGGTTGATCAACGAAACCGTGGAGAAAATTCGCCCCACGATGGACGCGAAGCAGTTGGACTTCCGTGTTGAACTGCCTGCGAAACTTCCCACGATCATAGTCGATAAAGGCAAGATTAGCGCAGCACTTGTGAACCTACTGGGGAACGCTGCGAAGTACACTCCGGACTCAGGTCGCGTTAGTTTACGGGTCTCGTGTAGTGCTCAACGTATCGAGCTCGCTGTCACGGATACGGGAATCGGGATCTCCGAAGCTGAGCTTCCGAGTATTTTCGGTCGCTTCTTCCGGAGCGAAGACGAACGAGTTCGGGATATTTCCGGGAGTGGTCTCGGTTTGACTTTCACTCAAGAAGTCGCCCGTTTACATGGCGGCGATGTCAAAGTCGAAAGCGAACTCCACAAGGGCTCCACCTTCTGTTTGACTTTGCCAATTAGTGCAGGAGGTTGACATGGTGGAAACCTATCGACAAGGAGCCGTTGACGTTGTTCGTCCCGCGGAACGACTCAACAAGCCGCAAGTCGAAAATCTACGGCCTGCCGTCGAAGCTTTGGTCAAGCACGGACAACCGAAACTTGTCATTGATCTGTCAGATGTGCCATTGATCGATAGTGACGGGCTGGAATTTCTTCTCGATACGCGAGATTTATGCCTGCGACGCGGCGGAGAATGCAAGCTAGCGGGAGCTAGCACATTGTGCTGCGATATTCTACGCGTGGCCGGCCTCGACGAGGAGATGGACTTGCGGGAAGACGTGGTCGCGGCGGCAGGGAGTTTCGCAAGATGAACACAGCGACAATACGCCCCGCTCAGGTGACCAAGAGTCGTTCCGGCAAGCCGCATCGACGCTCCAACGTCGCCAAGTCGCTTCCGTTAGGGGAGCGACTCGTTAGTGCCGGCGTCATTACACGCGAGGAACTCGAGTCGGGACTGCGAGAACAGTCGAACCGCGGTCTCCGTCTCGGAGAGACGCTGATCGCAACTGGATTGATCGACGAAGCGGAATTGTTACCGTACCTCGCTGATCAAATGGAGGTGCCGTATGTTCTGCTGCGAGATGGACTCGTCGATCCCAAAGTGGTGAAGTTGATTCCCCAAGCGATGGCGGAATCAATCGGTTGTCTGGCGATGTGTCGCGTGCGAAACCGACTCGCCGTTGCGATGACCGATCCGACGGATCTTTCCAAAATCGATCAGATCGCTCAGGTGTCGGGCCTGCAAGTACGACCGATCCTTGCTCTTGGCTCGGCGATTGAGAACCTGTTGAATCGCTGCTACGAGGAAGGGTTCGAAGTCGATAGTGTCACAGCGGACATGGATTCCGCTGATGTTAGCGTCAGCGCCGATGCGTTTCAGATCAAAGTTCAAAAGATCGGCACGGTCGACGACGGCACGCCGATTATCAACCTTGTCAACTTTATGATCTTGCATGCCGTACGGCAGGGGGCAAGCGATCTGCACATCGAACCCGATGAGCATTTCTCTTCCGTGCGGTTCCGAATTGACGGCGAGTTGCGGGAGGTGCTTCGTCCTCGACAAGAGTTTCACCCCGCGATCATTTCGCGAATCAAGGTGATGGCCCGCATGGACATTGCCGAACATCGACTACCACAAGACGGACGCATCTGTGTTGTGGTCGATGGGCGTCAGATTGATTTGCGAGTTTCTACACTCCCGACTGTTCTTGGTGAAAAAGCAGTGCTGCGGGTCCTCGATCGTGAGAGTGTTACGTTTGAATTGAGCCAACTCGGCTTCCGGGAACAGCAACTTGCTGAAGTGCGACAAATGCTCGCCAAGCCTTATGGTCTAGTACTAGTTACTGGTCCAACCGGGTCGGGAAAAACCACCACGTTGTATTCAGCGATCGAACTAATCAAGTCCGTCAAACGCAACATCGTCACTGTGGAAGACCCCGTCGAATATCAACTTAAACGCATCAATCAGGTTCATGCCAATACAGGAACTAGTCTGACATTTGCCCGCGCGCTCCGTTCGATATTACGACAGGACCCGGATGTCATCATGATCGGTGAGATCCGTGATGAAGAGACCGCTGAAATTGCAATTCAAGCGGCCCTCACCGGCCACCTCGTTCTGAGCACGCTTCACACAAACGATGCCGCGAGTGCGGTGATGCGATTGGTCGATATGGGCGTTGCTCCGTACAAGATCGCTGCAGCTTTCGTCGGTGTAATTGCCCAGCGACTTGTTCGTACCGTCTGTCAGGAGTGTCGCACGCTCTACTATCCCGAGAAAGTCATTCTGGATGAGCTCGACTATCGAGGCGATCGAGAAAGACAATTTGTCCGTGGTGAAGGCTGCCAAACCTGTTACGACACCGGTTTCCGCGGGCGGATTGGGCTATATGAAGTCCTCTCGGGCAAACGGGAATTGCGCGATCTGATTGCAGAGAACCCGCGAGTGGATGCTCTGCGAGATTGGCATGTGAAACATGGAGGAAGAAGTCTTCTGGAAGAAGGAATTCTTCGTGCGGAAGAAGGAGTGACATCGTTGGACGAAGTTGCACGGGCCGCCCATTTTGAGTAATTGATTGCCACGAATCCTATGTCAGATACACTCACTACACAGGGACATTCATTGAACGGGCTGACGCCGCGTTCCACAGGGGCATTCCGGCCGGCTCCAACTTCCGTTCGGAAACCGATTCCGACCGAATCCAACGAAGCAAGTTCCACCAACCAAGACACTCCTTCCGCATCTGTACCGAAGAACCAGGGTTCAATACGGAAAACAGGACGTTCGCATCAACAGTTGCCGACTCGGGAACTCGTCCTCGTAACGACTCAGTTGTGTATTCTCGTCCGATCCGGAGTCGATCTCGCGGAATCGATTCGTTCGGTTTCCCGTCGGGTCCGAGATCCCCGGACCCGGGCCGCATTGAACGATCTCTGGAAAGAAATCGAGAGTGGTCTGTCGTTCTCGGAAGCCCTCAATCAAAAGGCGGACGTTTTCGGTCCGACATTTGCCGCCACTGTTTCTGCAGGCGAAGCCTCGGGCCAATTGTCAACGGTCTTGAACCGTCTTAGGGACCTACTTAGGAACGAACTCAAACTCCGGAATGCCGTCAAGTCAATCCTCATCTACCCGGCCGTTTTAGTAGTCGTTGGGGTGATGGTGATCGGTGCGATGGTGTTCTTCGTTCTGCCTCAGTTTACGAAGGTTTACCAGGTGATGGAGCGACCGGCTCCTATGTTTACACAGATCCTTTTAGATCTAGGAGCGTTCTGTCGCACTTGGTGGTGGGCCTTGCTGCCGTTGTCG
Source organism: Thalassoroseus sp. (assembly GCF_984380535.1). Taxonomy (NCBI): domain Bacteria; kingdom Pseudomonadati; phylum Planctomycetota; class Planctomycetia; order Planctomycetales; family Planctomycetaceae; genus Thalassoroseus; species Thalassoroseus sp. The sequence continues at coordinate 37,943 of NZ_CFHRBF010000012.1, read as the reverse complement.
GGCTTAGGAGCGATCGTCCTTTGGCGATTGATGCAACGTCCCTCAGCCATTCGGTGGCGAGACAGAAAATTGCTCACGTTCCAATTGACCGCGCGTGTCATTCAGAACTTGATCACAGGACGAACATTTACGCTCATGGGCACACTGTTGCAAAGCGGAGTTCCTTTGCTAGAAGTCATTCGTCTTGCCTCGAATACCGTCCGTAACGTGGTGTTCCAAGAGCTCTTCGAAACACTTCAAGGAGAGATCTTGGCGGGACGCAAAATGGCCCCCATCTTGGAACGATCGGTCTGTGTCCCCGATGGCACTGCAGATCTCGTTTCGACCGCAGAGTCTTCGGGAGAACTAGGGCCAGTGTTACAGTCCATCGGAGAGTTCTACCAAGACGAGGGTGAACAACGTTTGCGTGATCTCGTAAAGGTCTTAGAGCCAGCCATCATTGTATCAATGGGAGTTGTGGTCGCTGGGGTTGTTCTTTCGATCATGTTGCCTTTGATCAAACTAACATCGATGGGAGGCCGCTAATGTCTCTCCTTAGTTCCACGCGAACGCCTCACTACAAACGACCTGAGCGAAGGAGCAGTCGGAGAACACCGTGGCTCGGGGTCGATGTTGGCCCTCATTCGGTCAAACTCGCCGTAGCTAAACTCGATCAGCGTGGGTTCTGGTGTTTAGATTATACGCAACGAATTCCTTGGCAGAAGGATGCCGAACCGTTTGCGTCGGCGGAACACTTTGGTAAAGCGTTGTACGAAGTGCTACGTCAATCACAATCGGGATGGCGAGCGAGAGGACTAACTCAAGCCGCGTTCTCGCTTCCGGAAACTGCCGTTAGTTCGGAAGATTTGGCTATCGAGACAGAAGACCTTGCAACTGTTCAAACCGCTGCCGATCAGACGATACGACAACTCTACGGAGGTCGCCCCGACAAACTCGCTTTTGATGTCTGGAATCCGGTTCCGGTCGAAGGCAGTTTTGCCGATCCACCGGCTGCTCAATTGCTCTGGGCCGAACCAGAAGTCGTGAAAAGTTGCATGCAAGCCTTCCGAAATTGTCGACTGACAGCAGAGGTACTCGACGTTGCGCCTTTAACTACCGCACGTGCCAGCGAAATGTTAACCGGTTCGTGTGATTCAGAACTCATGATCGACTGGGGATCGAATCGCCTGACGTTGACATGGATTCTTGATGGTCAACCTCGGTTCACTCGCTTCTCGATTCGGGGAGGGGGCGAGGAACTCGTGCAATCGGTTTGTGATTCTCACCGCTTTTCCCCGGAAGAAGCGGAGTTGCTACTAGCCCGATATGGTCTGCCAGGTCAGAATACCAGCGGCTTCAATAGAATGATCGAAAAAGCTGCAGCCGATTCACTGGATGTTCTGCTCGAGGAAATCGACTGCACACTCACATACCTCAAGTCCCGTTACCCCCGCCAACCCATTGACCGAATCATTCTCAGCGGCGGGGGGGGCAGCGATTCGCAACCTAGACTATTGGCTGTCATCGCAGATGGGACTTGAGGTCACCCAATGGGTACTGCCAAACAGCTGTAACGAAGCGAGTCGGCAGAACCTATTACCCGCTCCAATCTTTGCCCACGCCGCTGCACTTTCCGGATTGGGTTATGAGTCATGAAGCGTTATGTCAATCTCATCCCTATTGCCTCTCGCAAGCATCAACTCACGGTCAAACAGCTTCGGTTTTGGGCCGTTACTTGGGGCTGCACATTAGCTATCGGCTGCATGTTGTGTAGTCAACAGCAGTCTAACTATCACGCACTTCATCAGCAGGTCTTACAACTCGACCGGCAGTATGAGCCAATACGAGAAATCGGCAAGAAAAGCGAACTCGCGTTGAATGAAATCCAGTCCCAACGCACACAGGTGCAGTGGCTTCGTTCCCTTGAGCAGGCTGACGTCCCGCTGATCACGCTAGCTGCAATACATCAAAGTGTCGACTCTCTGTATGGACGCGTGCAGCTAGAACGTCTGCGATTCGAAGGACTAGACGCACCAGCGTCACTGCGACCGAACACTCCACAAGTCGCGAACGCCAGTCAACCGCAATCTGTCAAACTTTTGACAATCCCTGTGAACAATCAAATTGAGTTGTACGGTTACGCGATCGACGATGATGCCGTTAGTGAACTGATTAGCCACCTTGAAGGCACCGGTTTGTTCGCCAAAGTCGAACTCATTGGTATCCAGGGACAAGGAGAACTTCGACGAGACTTTCAGATTCGTTGTCGCGTTCAAGCGGAGGTTGAGCAACTCGAGGAACTGGCTGGAACGCTCAACGGGACAAGTGTCATTTCGACGGCCTCCGGTCAGCATCACATTACACCGCCCCGCTAAGACTTAGTTAGCCAAATTCAATTCACTTATTTCAGCTGCCAGGCGACATGCCATGTTTCATCATCACGAGTTGAGGAGCCTCAAACGCAATCTTACGATAACCGGCTTTCTCAGTGTGACTGTACTTCTTGCAGCGATTTGGCTAGTTGGCCTCTATCCGCACTTTTCAAGCATGAGAGAGTTGACCAATCAGCAAAAGACACTTGAACGGGGATTGAGCAATCAAACCGTTCTACATTCCAAGTACCAAGAACGACTTGCAGACCTCGAACATCAGCAATCTATAGCGGTCAGCCTGGCGTCGCGTGTGCCTGCAACTGCTCGCGAGTCCGACTTCATGGGGCTGATCAGTGAAATAGCGAGTCAGACAAATGTTACGATTACCAACTTCCGTCCGCAATCGAGTCAAACTGGCAAGGATATCGGTATTAGTCAAGTTCGTATCAGCGGGAACGGCTCCTATGGCGACATCATCGGGTTCTTGAATCAGCTTCGTCTATCTCCTCGCATGAACCGCATTGTTCAGTTTGATCTCTCGCCCATGGGTGACCCACGCGAACGGTATAAGTTAGATTTGACTTTGAACCTCTATTTTAATCTACCACCAACTCTTGTTACGTCTCGCGTCGAGTAGGCATTGATCCAGATTGTCTATCACATCCAGTCTCAAGAACGAGAAGCGTTCGGCGATCCTTGATCAAACGCGATAGCAGAGCGTTCTGTGTCGACTTAAGAGCTGCTCTCGAACTCCTTTTCAATCTGATGCTTTATGAATACCACCTCGATCCAATCGCCAGAACGCAACTCGAAGCGGCAAATCCAGCTTGTCATGATACTCGCTGTGATACTCGGTGGTGTGTTAGTGTTTCGGCTTCAATCGTCAACACGAAGTAGCGCCGATGTTTCTTCGACCGCACCGCCTCTACAGTCGGATTCGCCAGGTCAGACTTTGGCGAACTCGCAATCAAAGTCAACGGCGGCAATTGCGTTTGATCCCCAATCTTTAGCTATCGACTTCAACTATCTCTGGGCAGCTAACCCATTTCATCGAGTGCCCGCTCAAGACAAGGTCAGTCCGACACGAACGGGCACAGCGGCAACAGATGGGTCACGCGATTTGACTGAAGACGCCTCAAAGAACTCAAACGATCCTTCGACGATCGAGATTCCAGTCCGAAGCGGTGAAGGCGAAATGCGAGTGTCAGCAATTTTCGACAATGGACATGAAAGAGCGGCGATCATCGGTAGCGAGATCCGCCGCCCCGGCGATTATGTCAATAGTACGTTTCGTATCGTTGCCATCCATCGTGATCGTGTTGAAGTGTTGAATACATATGATCCAAGCGGGTCGCAGACGGATTCGCAATGATCACAACAGAGGGACTAGCTTTTCTAAGTGTAAGTTTTCCTGCGGACAATTACGGATTGACAGAAGCGTTGTCTCATTAGGGCAGCGCCAAGACGAATTCCGCTATGACTTGCAAACGGTCTCACACTTTCTTACCGGGCTCCCAAAGTGCGGCTTCGGCTGTTAGGCCGGGGCCAAATGCTAGTGACACGATTGGGAACTGGGATCGTCTCTGCAGAATTTCGTGAAGAATGAAGATGACGGTCGGAGATGACATGTTTCCGTAGCGGCGGAGTATCTCTCGTGATGTGTTGCAGGCTGCGGTTGGAATTGTTAGAGATTCCTCGACAGCATCTAGAATGCGTGGTCCACCCGGATGAACACACCAGTCGGCGACATCGTCAATACTATAGTCAAGTCTTCTAAGCCAATTTGTCAGCCAACTCTTCAGATGCTGGCGAATTGCAACTGGCACCTGGCTGGTCATTCGCATCTCGAATCCATTGTCACCGATATCCCATGACATCTCCGGATAGCTATCGGGAATGACACAGGATGCGGTCTCTCGAAGCGTACACCGAGTACGACTCGCAGAAAGATCTGTGCCGCCAATCACTGCTGCAGCTCCATCAGAGAACAGCGCGTTTCCTTTAACGCCTTCAGTGTCCCAAGCCAGTCGATAGTGCAAGCTACATAGTTCGACGGCACATACAAGGACCTTGGCTTGTGGGTGTCGAGCGGCGATTGCGTCTGCGGTTCGCAGTCCATTGATGGCTCCGTGGCAACCCATGAAACCGACATGCACTCTTTCAGTCGTTCGGCGAAGTTCGAGAGAGCGAATCAACTCATAGTCCAATCCGGGAGCTGAAAACCCGGTACAGGAGACTGTGACCAGGTGTGTAATTTCGGAAGGCTCGATACCAGAATCGTTAAATGCTTGCTTTGCGGCTTCGATGGCTAATGGCCCAGCGTGTTCGCGGTACATCTTCATACGCTGGGCTGTTGTCGGGCCTGATTGTAAACCAATTGGTAATTCGGTGTTTTTCCACTGGTACGCAGCTTGCCAAGGAACGACCGTTTGTCGAGTTTCCACACCCGCATTCTGGAATAGGATTTTCAAGAACCGCCGCTGTCGATCATTCTCGCACAGCAGTTCGGTGGACATTTTCAATGCGTCCTCTTGCTTCACCTGATGCGGTGGGACTGCTGTTCCAATTCCCCAGACTGAAAACGTCATTCGTACTTCCTGTGAGAAACTTGACCGCTTGACGGCCTAAGCTTGGAAAAATATCAATTGCCTGCATGCTCGACTTCAAAAGAAGAGGCGACCTAAGACAACGCGTAAGCCAACGGCATTTTCGCTGCTCTGAGACAAGCAATTTGCGATGCTGCGACGACCAATTCGCTGCTAGCGAGGGCTGCCAGTTTTCCACTCCTGCAACAGCAAATGGTACGACCGCTCGCGCTGCAATAATCGCCCATGACATTCCTGCACCGGTAAAAGGTTCGATGTAGCCGGCTGCATCTCCGATCGCGAAAATCCGATGGGACGCTGGCTGTCGCCTCCATCGTGTTAGCGCAACAGTCCCACGCCAATCGCCCTGGAACATCGATTCTGCTACGGTCAAACCGGCGTCTGCAACAATCTCCCGGCAGAGTTTGCCAGGTGATTCTGCTGCTTTGAGACGCATCGGATCGACTGCCGCTGCGATGCTGAGTCGGTTTCCTTCAATCCGAGTCAGCCCCACATAGCCGCTTCGCCCTACAGCCATGTAAATGTGACCTTCCTGGTATTCCTTCGGAAAATCGAACGCGACAGTTCCGAGTCCCATACGCGACTTTCGGGCGACTTTCGTTTGAAGCTTCGGGTCGTCCCAGGAGTCATTCGGAAGACCGTTGGCAAGGACAACTAGTCGGGTCAGGATCCGTTTGGGTCCAGTACTTGTTTCGCAGGGGACTTCAAGGTGATCCGCCTGGACAATACTTTGATTCGGCTTCGCTCGAACGTTAGAGACAAAAAGTACGCCAGCGTTCTCTGCGGCGATGGTCAGAGCCTGATCGAGTTGAAATCGTGATACTGCAACCCCGTGAGGAATGTCCAACGATAGTCGGTGTTGATTTGAAGCAAGGACTAATTGTCTCGTAACTCGGCCTGAAAGACTCGACAAAACCGAGCTTAGCCCCATGTCTTGCAAATTCTGGATAGCAACATGATTGAGACAGCCGCCGCAGACTTTGTGACGAGGAAACTGCGATTGATCGACGACTAGAACGCGAAGTCCTTGCTTGGCGAATTCGAAAGCCGCGACAGAGCCCGCAGGTCCCGCACCAATGACAAGCACGTCCCACAAACACGACCAGTCGATCTCATGGTGGGTCCGAGTTGTATCCATCAGGGCTCCAAGTCAAAAGCATACGTTGCGGCCAATGACGCGTGATTTCTGCGGTCGGCATACCGCTGCGTTCTGCCAACTCTTGCAGTTCCGATGGACGGAATGCCGACCTTACAGAGAGTGGGCCATCGACATGACAAATTCGAGATCGCGTCAAGAGTCGCACCCCAAGCCAAGCACAAGTGTAACCAAGTCGGCTGCGAACAAGATCCTGTACGAGCACGAGTTTTCGAGCGACAGTGGACATTTTCGTCAAAAGTTGAACCGCGGCATCGTCGGTCAGATGGTGCAAGAACAGGGAACTGTAGACGATGTCTGCTTGCATTGTATCAGGGAACTTAAAAACGTCTTGAACAAAAAAGTCGACGTTGGTGCCAGAAGCAACTGCGCGTTTCCGTGCAAATTCGATTGCCTGCGGACTAATGTCGCAACCTTTAAGCACAAGTGGGTAGGACGCCTTCTTAGCCAGACGAGCCAAGTTGATGGCCAAATCGCCACCACCACAAGCGATGTCGAGGACAGTCAAAGGCGACGACGGTGACTTTTGAATTGTCTTTTCGATCGATCGCCAAATAACCTGGGTGGTCCGACAAACACGATTGATGCGAGCTAATCCCTGTAATGCCTGATGATGCGGCTCACGCTGCAGTTGTGGGTCATCCATCAGCTCACCTTGCAGTGAGCGAGATTCTAGGTTGACAGGAAAAGCCATGGCACCGTCTCGTTGGTCTAGGGTGGAAGTACGAAGCTGTAACAATCTAGCGTTCGTAAGTCAACAAGTGTAACAAACGACAGGCTCCCGAATCAGCGTGCGGGAGCCAGTTGGCCAAACGAACGAGCTTGTTCTGCACACGTGAGGAAATGTTTTAATCATCTCTGTCATTTTGAACTCAAGAATCTGAGTCCAGTCCGCGTTAAGTGTCTAATTGATACTTAGCAGCTAGACAGTCATTTGGTTTGGCTTTTGCTTCACGGCACCGTCAACCTTCTACTAGGCATCCTGATCTGGCGTCAATGGCCGATCTCCGGTCTGTGGGTCATCGGTTTGTTTGCGGGAATTGGTATGATCGTCAACGGTTGGTCATTAGTGAAGCTAGGACTCGCTGCAAAGAAGCTCCCAACAGACGATACGGAAGCATAGATGCATTTTCGTTTCCGGTCTTTCAGTGATTGACAATACCGATTGCGAACGTAGCACACTTGTTAAGACTTGGTTGCAGTTCAGACGAGGGAAATCGCTCGACTTTGTACCTACATTCGCAAGAACTGACTCGATAACGTATGCTTCATGGTGGAGTGTGAAGCGATGATTCACTGAGTTCGTGAATCTTTCCGACTTGAGGACGCTCGAAGATCTGTTTCGGCCTGTGCCACGCCGGTCTTGGTACTCGTCGATTAGGTCTTCGATTTCTTTTTACTGAATAGAAGAATACAGATGCAGGATACCGTTTACCTCAATCACGCTGGCACCAGCTGGCCGAAGCCACCGGCTGTCCTAGAGGCAACTGAAGGGGCAACTCATCTTGATCCACGGGACTGGCCCGCGGTTTTTGAATCGTCACATCAGACGATTTCAAACTATTTTCATGTCGAACCATCCCGGTTGCTCTTAACTCCAAGTTGTACCGGAGCGCTTTCGGTGGCAGTTAGTGACCTCGACTGGAACACTGGCGATCGGGTTCTGACAAGCCAATACGAACATCATGCGTTACACCGTGGGCTGACGAAACTCGGAGAGATGGGAGTTCAGGTCTTTCAAGTTCCTGCAAACGGGGAAGAGTTGATTGATCTCGAGATTCTGGAATCTCAGTTGCGAGCGGGACGGGTTCGGTTGGTGGCTTTGACTGCCGCCTGCAATGTGACGGGCCAATTGCTTCCTTTTAGTGAAGTTATTGAATTAGCCCACCAGTATGGAGTACTTGTTTTGTTAGACGGAGCACAGGTTGCTGGGTGGCTAGACTTGGACTTGCTAGACATGAAAGTCGATCTGTTCACTTTCGCGGGACACAAAGGACTTCAAGCACCGTGGGGGATTGGCGGTTTGTATGTTTCTGCAGATGTGGAAATGAAATCGCCTTCAGCAGCTTGTGATATAACAAAGTCCCAACAGCGGTCGAAGTGTGCCCCAATGCCGGGCTACTGCGACACAGGATCTGTCAATATCTCCGCCCTCGTCGGATTGGATGCCGCGGTTAAATGGTTGGAAGAAGCCAGGCAAGCCGATCGATTGAATCAAGCCAGAAAGCTAACGCAAGAGTTTGCGGATGGCCTGAGGGATCTCTCCGGCGTCAACATTGTGGGTGACGTCCCAGTTCATATGAAGGTCCCGACTGTAGCGATCACCTCGGACAAACTGTCGACGGCGAAAATCGCAGCCAGATTGAAAGACCTCGGAATCGTAACTTCGGCGGGGTTTCAATGTGCACCGGAAGCACATTCCGCTCTTGGGACAGCGTCGGATGGCGTCGTTCGGTTTAGTTTTGGGCCGCAAACTCAGGCGTGGGAAATGAAGAATACGCTGGCAAGTCTAAAGACAATCCTTGAAGAAATGGACTGATCTGCGAGTTTGTGAAACCGTCAAGAATGCATGACTTGCCCGCCGTCGACATTGATGGTTTGCCCAGTAACATTTTTCGCTAACGGCGACGCAAGAAAGACGGCCATTGCGGCCACATCTTCTGGGGCCTGCCAACGATTCAAAGGAACGTTGGCTTTGATTTTCTCTGCAGCCCAGTCTTCGTAGGACTTTTTCGCGGAATCAGGCTGGCGTGAATTCCACGCGTCCCAAACAGACTGGTTCAAAGGGGTTTTGATCATACCCGGACAAATCGTGTTGACACGAATATCGTAGGACGCAAGATCTTTTGCGGCACATTGTGCAAAGTTGATGACTGCAGCTTTCGCAGCACTATAGGGCGGATCCGTTTGAGAACCGATTTGCCCTGCAACCGACGATAGTACTAGGATCGTCCCACGCTTAGCTTCCGTCATTGACGGCACAAAGGCATGGACAGCATTGACCGTTCCCATGAGATTGACTTGAATGACTTTCTCCCAGTCACTCGGTTCTAGGTTCCAAAAGGGGAAACCATATTTGCCGGAGCCTGCCCCCGCTGCACAGACCAGATGATCACACTTCCCAAAAGTCTGAATCGTGAAGTCAGCGACTCGTTGCAACTCGGAATAGTTTGTCACGTCGATAGTGTATGGAACGACTCGACTGTTCAATTCCGTTTCGATCTCGATGGCTGTCTCTTTGACCTTAGGATCTCGATCGACTAACACTACGGATGATCCGTTGGTGGCAAACAGCTTCGCGATGGATTTTCCAATTCCGCTAGCTCCGCCTGTAATGACCGCAGTATCATTCGAAAGATTCAGATTCATCGGCAATATCAATTTCTCTAGTTTAATAGTCGTAGGTTCAAGCAGACTAGACGTTTGTGATTTGCGTGGATTCGGTGATGGTGAAAGAGCTAGACAGTTTAGCGATCCTCTATGTTCGCAAGAGATGCAGGTAAGTCATTCTGATTCTGCCACCATCGAATTGACGTCTTAGTTTGGCGAGTACCTTTCAATTGTATAACTGTGGTTTGGAGTCTTTGATTATGTACTCTTGGTAGACTTTAGGGTTATCAACTCATCTTGTCTGGAAGTTTGCGGCGTGGAATTTCATGAGATCTAAGCCTCGCTCTTCATAGATTTTGAAAGCACTGTGTGGTGCATCAAGCACAATGATTTTCTCGAACGGAATGTTCAAGGACTGTAAGAACTTCATATACTCCAAGTTGTTCTTATAGTTGAATCCCTTAGTCCCCACATGGATTAGAATCCTCAGTGGTGGTTGTGGGGCCTGAGCGTACTTGCGGGCGAGATCCCAAGTGTTGTCGCCAGGGGCGAACACCAAATTGGCGTTTTCGCGACCGTTCTCCTCAGAGATGCGTTTTTCGGTAGCGTACCCCGCACCACCAGGAGCGGCGGAACAAAACAGGTGGGGATGTTTGAACATAATTCGCGTTGTGCCACGCCCGCCTTGGGAGAAACCTTCGATTCCGCGTCCGTCGCGTTCGGCGATCGTGCGATAAGTGGCGTCGATGTGGGGGATCAGCTCCTTGACGAAAACATCTTCGCCCTTCGCATTCTCACGATCAGTCATGTTGTAATGACTCACGGGGCCGCCATTGACGAATACGTAAATCATCGGCGGAACCGCTTGGGATTGCATATGCTTCTGCAAGAACGTTGCCAGCTTGACACTTTTGGTCTCGCTCCCAGGGCGTCCACCATGAAGATAATAAACCACGGGGTAGCGTTGGTCCGAGTCGTCGTCGTAGCCCGGTGGTAGAAAGATGCAGTATCCAACATTGATTCTCATCGAGGGACTGCGAAACTTGGCATGCTTTACACCGGCAAGCTCCTGCTTCAAGGGATTGACCCAACGGAACGGCTGAGGCTTTTTCGGCTTGGCTTGACGTTGGTTGTTGGTCTCAGGCGTCTGCCAAGCCAACGCCGGGTGTGTCATAAAGAGCAAAACAAACGAAGTCAGAATTATTCGCTTTATTGACGTGATGTCACAGGTGTTGGACAGCATGGTGATCTCCGGTGGTTCGTGGTTAACCTCCGATGGATACTAACGAAGACGACCTTTTGAAACCAAGCTAAGGAGTGCCGACGACCAATTGAGTCTGTCTTACAATCACGAAGCTTGTGGTCAGTATCTTTCCCTTGAGGGTAGACACCTCTACTTAGGCGATGTGGTGTGAGTTGGCCGAGGGTAAGGGGGGGTTCCATAGGTTTTCATGGACTTGATGGCATTGGAAACACCAAGGTCACCCCCGGTTATGTGCTGCAAAGTGGTGAACATTTCGTGTTATTATTTGACTGTAGGTCACACTATGGAACCAAGATTGACACAGCCCAATTCGACGTGTTCCAATGCATCGAGCCTGGATTGCTTTGCTCGACCCGAAGGGGTTCAAAATAATGCCCGAGTCCTTCCAAACGTCATTAAGTATGCTGGACGGTATACGGGCGGATGATCCAGACCAATGGAAACGATTCGCGAAATTGTTTGCGCCATTGATTTACGAATGGTGTCGTCGCAGCCGCATTCAATCGCAAGATGCCGCGGACATCACCCAGGAAGTGTTCCGGGTCGTGGCTGAACGGATCGAAAGTTTTCAACGGGAGTCTGTGTCCTCGCCGTTTCACCGTTGGCTTTGGGGCATTACGCGGCACAAGGTTTATGATCACTTCGGCACCCTTGCACGTCGTCCTGCGGTGCGTGGAGGCACAACGGCGCATATGATGTTTAGCCAGGTGCCGATTGATGTTCCGCAGGAATGGAGCAAAGTCGAGGCCGAAAACGACCAAAGTGCCGTTTCTCGCAGAGCGTTGGCACTGATTCAAACGGATTTCCAGCCGCAAACCTGGCAGGCGTTTTGGCGTGTTGCCGTCGACGATGTCAGCGCTGCCGAGGTCGCGAACGAGTTGGGAATGACCGTTGGAGCCGTTTACAACGCTCGATATAAGGTGCTCAAACGATTACGGGAGGAATTTTCCGACCTGCTTTGACAGCGGTACGAACTTTCGGCAGAAATTTATTCTGTGAGATGATTGCGATATCTAGAGGGAACGTAGTTTTGATTCTCATGGAACGATGGTTCGTATGGGCTCCTATTTCTCATGAACCGTGCACCCTGTCCTAGTCCGGAAGAACTGCAACAACTGCATGCGGGCACGTTTCCGGAAGCTAGTATCGACGAAGTCACTGCTCATCTCGATGACTGCCCGGACTGCCAAGAGTTGCTCGCTAGTTATGGAAGTTCGTGGCTGGCCGCTCTCAATCACACATTTTGCTTCGATCAGGAATCGGAGTATCAGCAACTCGAAGAATGGCTTCTAGGGCTTCGTGACGAGCCGAGCAGCGACAGAATTGTGGCGGTTCGGGACTACCAACTCTTGGAGAGAGTTGGACAAGGGGGGATGGGCGTCGCTTATAAGGCGAGACACACGAAGATGGATCGCTTGGTGGCGATCAAACTCCTTTCGCGGAATTTTCTACGTGATCCGCAAGCTATTGCCCGATTTGAACGTGAAACGCGAACAGCTGGGTTATTAGATCATCCTCATATCGTGCGGGCATTTGATGCTGGCGAAGTGTACCATCGTCATTTCCTCGTCTTGGAATATCTCGACGGCAAAAACATCTCGGAAATTGCGACTGAGTATGGGCCGATCAGTATTGCCAATGCGAGCGAAATTATTCGCCAAACCGCTTTAGGCGTGCAATATGCCCATGAGAAAGGGTTGGTTCATCGAGATCTCAAACCCTCCAATTTAATGCTCGTTCGTCCGAGTGTTGATTCCAAGGAGTTGGCCGCGACCGTCAAGATTCTGGACTACGGACTCTCGCAGATGGTTGTATCACCCGGTGACAAAATTACCGGAGCGTTAACCGACACCGGCCAAATCATGGGCACCTTGGAGTACATGGCTCCAGAACAGTGCAAGGATAGTCGTGATATTACACCCCAGGCAGACCTCTACTCGCTGGGGGCAACTCTCTATAAGCTGTTGACCGGGCAGGCACCGTATTCTCGCGACGAGTACGACAGCTTTGGGAAACTCTTCCAGGCCAAGATTTCCGATACTCCTCAACCCGTGCAGTCATTAAGGGCCGAAATTCCCAAGGGGCTGGCCGACATTGTCGATCAATTGTTGAGCATGTCTCCTGCGTCCCGCCCTACGGCTGAGGAACTCGCAGAACAACTTGTCCCGTTTACCGAGGGACACAATTTGGCGTCTTTGCTGAATTCTCCGACGGTACAAGAAACCGCGGAACTTGCGTTGGATGCGACAGAAGTTGATGTCGCATCGACCGACCCTGATCCGCTCGGACGTCATCTAAGATTTTGGAACACTGTCCGAACAAAGCTCGCTCTGGAACTCGTTCTGGGATTGCTTGTGCTCGGAATCGTGCTTGTGATTCGAACACCTGACGGCAAGGAGGATCGGCAAGAATTCCCTGATGGCACCGAAGTTACGGTGATCACGTCGACTCTCGACAATCCCAAGAAACGAGTTCCATCAGGTCTGCCACCGGCTGAACCGAACGTGTCGATGCCGTCTGAACCGACGAGGCCTGCGGAACCGCAGATGGGGAACTCTGAAACTGATAGCATCCCTCCAGCCATTGCAGCGAAAGCGGATCCCGATCGTTCGGCATTATTGTGGATGTTCAGCTTCAAAGAAGGCCGTATCGTAGCTGATATTGTTATCGAATCGGGAGTCAAGGTCCGGTTCGAAATCATCAATCGTAAGTCCAACACACCGATACCAGATGAACCGTTCGAGCTAGTCACCATACTGTTTTATGGCACGAAGGTTGAAGATGCCGATCTTTGGCGACTGCGGGCACTCAAGCAACTCAAGGCTCTTCTGCTTTCCGAAAGTCACGTCACGGCAGCAGGGTTGAGGACTTTACGCGAATTGCCGCTCGATAACATCTCCTGGTGGCAGGGCGACACGGGCGTGATTCGTCCCGAAGACATCGCGGCCATCGTGCAATTCAAAAAGCTGGAACGACTGAGTCTAATGGGGCAGAAAATTAGTGGCGAAATCTTGAAGCCCTTGGAAAATCTGCCGGTCTTATGGCAACTGGGTGTGTTCAATTGCGGACTGGAGCCGGATGCGATGGAAGCCTTAACCGGCATGACCACACTCCGCGAAATCAACATGTATAATTCGACTTTTCACGATTCGTTTATACCAAGTCTCGCCGAGATGCCCTCTTTGCGTTCCATTCACACCACGCAATTGACCGAACGCATGATGCCCCTCTCGCAAAAAATTCCGAAATGCCGAATCAATTGTAAAGGAACGTGGCTACTTGCGGGCAAAATCGTTCCCCACCAATCGGAATCCCGTTAGTTCCCCTCCAAATTCTTTTCTCCGCGTGATTCTTCGCTCTCCCGAACGACGTCCGAGGAAGTTGCCATTCCTCGATGGCTTCAGTATTTCGAAGAAATCCCAAAAAGCTGTGAGACTCCCGCGATATCTCTTTGGGAGGCGTCTTCACGTTCTCGACGCACCCGCACGATGAACTGGTCGCGATCGTTTCGCACCCTGACGGTTTTTCGTTGCCGAACATTTGAATCCGCCTTTTGAAAGAGAGTTGCCGTCATGCTAATGGGCCACTGGTTGGAACAGATTGCTCTTCGTTGCTTCAACGTTGTTCGTCCTGCAAAACGCAAATCGACAGTGCGTTCCCGCCGACGCCGTCTCAACGTTCCCACTGTCGCCGAAGTGCTCGAAGACCGTGTGCTGCTCGCGGCAGCGTCTTTCAACCCGAATACGTTCGTGCTCACGATCGAATTCACAGCCAACGGTACATCGGGGGAGTTCGTGACGATCAGCAATAGTTCAGGCACATTAACTGTGGCCGGCGATGTCAGCGGAGATACCTCACTGTTTCAACAAGCCGTTCAGCGAATTGAGGTGACGGATTCGGGCGGGAGCAACAATCAGTCGTTGTCAATCATTGGTAGTGCGTTCAGCTTAGAAGGTGGACTGAATTCGGAGGATGTCGAGACCGTTACCATCAACGCGGACATCGGACTGGTCGCCAGCAATGCGGACATCTCAGCTACCACAATTACGGTCGGCAACGACGCCACGTTGGTTACGGAAGGGGATGGAACCATCACGTTGAACGCTTCCCGGAACGTGTTGCTCGACGACGGCAACCTGAGCGTTCGAGACGGCGACTTGACGATCACGGCCAACCAATCCGGTACGGGCACTGGAGGTTTTGACGGCGTTCGAATTCAGAGCGGTTCCGTCGTTCAATCGACCGGACTCGGAGCCGGTGCCGGTTCGATCATCATCACAGGCACGGGTGGCCAAACCATGACCGGGAACGACGGCGTGCGACTTACCGACACCGGTTCCCGGATCAGCTCGGTCAATGGGGATATCATCCTGACTGGCACTGGCAACGGTGTGCTTAACGGGAACAACGGCGTCTATGTGAACGATGGTAGCGTCATCGAATCCACCGGTACCGATGCGAACGCAGCCACCATTACAATTACCGGAACCGGAGCAGACGGAACCACGGACAACATTGGAGTCCTGGTCGAGAATTCCGGGACAAGAATCTCGTCAGCCATCGGAAACATTAGCATTACCGGTAACGGGGGTGATGGTTCCGGGATCTTCAACCACGGCGTTTTCATTTCTGATGGGGGCGTGGTCGAGTCTACTGGATCGGGTGCGGACGCAGCGACGATTGGCATCACTGGCATTGGTGGCGATGGGTCACAAGGCAATACCGGTGTCACAATACGAGATATGGGAACGAAAGTCACATCAGTTGACGGCAACGTTACGATCAATGGCACCGGCGGAAACGGATCTGGCGACGTCAATAGTGGTACGGTCGTTCGAGCAGCTGCCATGGTGGAATCCACAGGTACTGGCGCGAACGCGGCCACGATCACCATCATGGGGACTGGCGGAGGTGGTACGCTCGGGAATCTCGGTGTCACTGTTGGAGAAGCCAATACGATCGTCACGTCGGTTGACGGTGACATCGCAATCATCGGCACCGGCGGAAACGGATCGGCAACAAATAATGGAGGCATCTTAATTACAGGCCTCGTGCAATCCACAGGGACAGCGACGGACGCCGCTCAAATCCTTATCAACGGCACTGGTGGCGGCGGGACGGCCGATCACCGAGGTGTCCTGATTGCAAACGCCGACGCGAAAGTCACATCTGTAGACGGCAATATCAACATCACCGGCGTCGGTGGAACCGGGTCCTCAAGTCAAAATACCGGCGTTCAGGTCACGACTGGTGGAGTCGTGGAGTCTACTGGCACAGATGCCAACGCCGCCACGATCACCATCACCGGTACTGGTGGCGATGGCACGGAAAATAATTTTGGTGTGTTCGTCCAAATCGCTGATTCGAAAGTGACATCGGTTGCGGGGGATATCAACATCACAGGCACCGGCGGCAACGGGTCCGCGGAAACCAACCATGGCGTCTATCTCCTGTCTGGGGGCGGCGTGGAGTCGACCGGGACGGGTGCGGACGCGGCGACGATCTCGATGACCGGCACAGGTGGAAATGGGACATTCGACAACAACGGTGTCCGTATCCAAGGTACCGGTTCGAATGTCACATCTAGAGAAGGTGACATTACGCTCATGGGCACCGGCGGTGACGGGTCTGCGGGATTCAACCACGGTGTCGTCGTCTCGGCCGAGGCCGTCGTCCAGTCGACCGAATCGGGGGCCAATGCGGCAAAGATCACGATCACGGGCACCGGTGGAGATTCAACATTAGACAATTTGGGGGTCCTCGTTGAAGGGACTGATTCCCAAGTGAATGCTGTCGACGGTGATATTACGATCACAGGCAATGGTGGCGGTGGGTCTACAGTCAGCAATCAAGGTGTCCTCGTTCAAAATGGGGGAGTTGTAGGCTCCACTGGAACAGGTCCCGATGCGGCGACGATCACAATCACCGGTACCGGCGGTAGTGGGACCGACAGTAATATCGGGGTCCAAGTCAAAGACACCGGTTCTAGAGTTACAGCGGTTGATGGTCGCATCAGCATCGTTGGCACTGGAGGCAGTGACGGGCTGGCTGGCAATGATTTTAACGTAGGCGTACTTATCGTGGACAATGGCGTCATCGATAGTACCGGGATGGGGGCTGTCAGCGTTACTGGAACCGGGGGAGCCGGTGAGGCCTTCAACTATGGCGTTCGGCTTGGATCAAATGGGGTAATCCGGTCCGCTGGCGGTGGCACGACGGTGGTCGGTAGTGGGAAAAGTGGAAACGGAATCGCCGACACAACGGACAATCATGGCGTTCGCGTCGCCAATGGCACCGCGATTGAAGATACCGCGAATGGTGCCGTCTCGATCACCGGTTTGGACTCTGCGATCATAACGAGTAGTAGTCCCGCGTCGACGCCGCAATTTGCTGGTGCCACTGTCACACTAAACGGAACCGTGGCTCCCGGTAGCGATGATCCAGGTGAACTCAGCATCAATGGGAACTTCACGCTTTCGACAGACGTTACCCTTCAGGTCGACCTCGACGGATCAACCGCCATTACCGAATTTGACCGAGTGACCGTCACGGGCACGGTCACCCTCGGCGGAGCCGCGCTCGATGTGCAACGGTTGATGTCCTTCAATCCGAGTATCGGCGACTCCTTCATTCTGATCGACAACGACGGTACTGATGCGGTGACCGGTACCTTCGCCCAAAGCCTCATCGGTGTCGACGGTGTCAATTACCTCGTGCAATACGACGGCGGTGACGGCAATGACGTGGTGTTGTCGGTCATTGCAGCACCTCCAGTGGATCTCGAGGTCGACAACATCGGCGACGAAGTCGATGGTGATTTTTCCGCCAATCAGTTGACGCTCCGCGAAGCAGTTCAATTGGCCAATCTGCAAACCGATACCAACATGATCACTTTCGCCCAGACTTTGGCTGACAGCACGATCACACTCGGCGGAACGCAGCTTGATATCACGCAAAACGTGACAATCACCGGTTTGGGAGCCACTCAACTGACGATCGACGCCAACAACGCCTCCCGCATCTTTGACGTCGCAATGGGCACGACCGCGAGTATTTCCGGTATCACTTTCGTCAACGGCAACGCAATTGGAAGTTTAGCCGAGGGCGACGGTGGAGCCATCCGCAACTTCGGAACACTGACCGTGACCGATTCCGTGCTGATGAACAACACGGCACAACAAGACGGAGGAGCCATTGATTCGGCAAATACGCTGACCGTGTCGAATACCACGATCATGAACAACACTGCTGGTAGAGATAGCGGTGCGATCGACTCCTTTGGCACGACAACCATCTTGAGTTCGACCATCAGTGGCAATTCAGCCGCCGTGCTAGGCGGTGCCATTTACCATGATGGTACGTTGACCGTGACGAACTCCACGCTTTCTGGCAACTCGGCGGGAAGCGAAGGTGGAGCCATCCGCAATGCCGATGGAACGGTGACCGTCGTCAACAGCACGATCGCACTGAACCGTGCCGACAGCGATGGCGATAGCATGGGGACTGGCGGTGGGATTGCCACGTTCGACGACAACGGAACTTCCACAACGTTGTACAATACGCTTGTCGTCGGTAACGTGACCGGAGCGACAGGCAGCGATACCGCCGATGATCTGGCAGGGAAAGCTGCGGAAGCCGGCAGTTCGAATAATATCGTTAGCGAAGACGCTGATAACCAGCTACCCGATAACAACGGAAACCAAGTCGTCGCCGATGTCAGTACCGTCATCGACACAACGCTCCAGAACAACGGTGGAGCAACACAAACCCACCTGATCCAGCTTCCGGGGCCGGCTGTGAACGCGGGGGACAATTCCCGGGCAACGAATGATGGAAGCACGGGCGGCACCGCACTTGCTACGGATCAACGTGGTGCTAGTTTCCCACGCATCTTCGATACCACAGTCGACATCGGGGCCGTCGAGTTGCAGGACACAACTTTAAGTGATCTCAGCGTGACGATGACCGATGGCGACGCCGCAAATGTGTTCGGTTCACTGATCGTCTACACGATCACTGTGAGCAACGCCGGCAGCAACGCGAACGGTGTAACGCTGACGGAAACCCTCGCAAGTAACGTGCAGTTCAATGCCGCGTCGAGTACGGCAGGCTGGACCGAAACCGCTCCGGGTTCCGGCACATTTACGTTCAGCGTGGGTAATCTCGCCGAGAACGCCCAGACACAAGTGTTGTTCGCCGTGAACGTAGAAACGATGAATTCCGGCACCGCACAGACTACCAATACCGTTAGCGTGACCGATGACGGTGCCAACGGCATGGATATCACTCCGGGCAACAATTCTGCCAGTGATTCCACAAACCTAGTCGCGCCGATCTCGACCGTCGTTCCATCCGCGTTCGATGCGAGTTTGATCAATGGAACATTTACCGAACTCCACGCGGGTAACTTTGACGCCTTCAGCACAGCCGGTCCTGAAGCCGATGCCGATGACCTGTTCTTCTGGGACCCGGTTTCCGGTGTAAACCGAATCGTCTTCGGGGACGGCACATTCCAAACCAATTCCATCCCGCCGTCATTTATCAACGGTGGGGATTTCACGAAAGTCATCTCGGGAGATTTCGACAACGTCGATGGCGAAGACCTTTTCTTCTGGAACCCGGTCACCGGTCGCAATCGTCTGGTACGACTCAGTGGCACGACCCAAATGGTCTCAGCGGATTTCGAAAACGATATCGTTAATCCAATCGCAATCAATGGCAATGATTTCACCCAGTTCGTTGCTGGTAACTTCGATGAAGGCGGAGCGGCCGACATATTCTTCTGGAATCCGGTCACCGGTCGGAACCGAATGATTCACACAATGCCGGCAACAATGGGAATGACACAAAGCACATTCCAAACGGAAGTCATTCCCGCCAACCAGATCAACGGAAATGATTTCCAACGGATCGACGTCGGTCAATTTGTCGCTGGTGGTCCGGACGAGTTGTTCTTCCTCAACCTCAGCAGCGGTCGCAACCGGACTGTAAGTTTCTCGGTTGATGTGCCGGGTAGTAATAGCAGTTTTGCAGGCAGTCAGACGAATCAGATCGAAGGCACGCAACTCAACGGAAACGCCTTCAGTCGAGTGGCGGTTGGCGACTACAACAATGACGGTCTGGACGACGTCTTTGCATGGGACCCCCTAACTGGTTCAAACCGCGTTGGCTTGACGAACGTGGATCCCAGTCAGCTATCGGAAGTCTTTTCGAGTTTGGTTGACCCAAGCCAGATTAATGGCAACGACTTCAGCGTGCTGATTTCGCGGAGTGCCGGCGAGGGGCAATCTATCGGCGACGACGAACTCTTCTTCTGGAACCCTGTCACCGGACGAAACCGTCAAGCCCAAGCATGATAGAACTCTGTTAATCATAAGGGCGCGCTCATCGGGGTGCGTCCGTCGAATCTGTCGCCGAGCAGGCACGAAGTCGTTTCGCCAGAAACAGTCGTGCTCGTTCGGTCTGGCGAGCAAGCCGGGGTGTGTCGAACTTCGCTTCGACATTAACCCCGGCCGCTTCGCATTCTTGGGGCGATCAGCCGAGACGACTACAACGCGTCGATCAATCACGAGGGATGCAAGACCGTTCGCAACACCGGCATGCACTTTGAACTCTGTCGGTTAAGAGCTTTGTGAGACGAGGGCCGAGTTCAGGAAATATTCGAGCCTTGTGATCCTTTTCTCGCGTGGTCATTGATCCTAGAATGTGCCGCAGTGCACCATCCAACTCGACGATCAGGGATGTCTGTCGTGGGAACCGATGCGTTGCAACTGTAGGAATCAGGAATGGATTCGGAGTTACCGGAAACGTCACCGACGGGGACGCAGGGGTCTGAGAGTCGACCGGCGTCGTCTAACCGCTTTTCTCTTCTGGACGAGGCCTCTGGCGATCAGCAGACGGTGATCCACGAGATCGAACAGCAGCGTCGCGTCGCCGCCGATCAAAGCCAGTTACTGGAAACTCGGCTAGAAGCCTTTGAGGACATTGTCGATTCGGAAGTCGGCGATACGCAGCTTGTCAGAGCCCGCAATATTGAACGACATGTCGGGCTTCGGCAGATCTTTCTCAAGTTCGAGGGAGGTAATCCCACTGGAACTCAGAAAGACCGTATTGCGTTTGCTCAGGCGATGGACGCTCTCCGCCGGGGCTACGACACGGTGACGGTCGCCACTTGCGGAAACTACGGGGCGGCTGTCTCGTTGGCGGCGTCACTTGCGGGCCTTCGCTGTCTCGTTTTCATCCCGGCCGACTATCACACCAAACGCATCGACGAAATGCGTGAGTTCGGGGCAGAAATCGTTCGCACGCCGGGCGATTATGAAGCCGCCGTCGTGGCCTCGCAGCAGCGAGCACTTTCCGACGATCTGTACGACGCCAATCCCGGCGGTGCAAATGTCGCGCTTCAGCTGCGGGCGTATGGTGAGATTGCCTATGAAATCTATGACGAACTTCGCGATGCACCGGCGGCGGTCGCGGTTCCTGTCTCAAACGGGACGACACTGGCGGGCATCTATCGGGGCTTTTTAAGTTTGTATCGACGCGGAAAAACATCTCGGCTGCCGAAGATCATCGCGGGCTCTTCGTTTCGCAAGAACCCGATTGTGCAGGCCTTTCTCAAAGGAAGTCCCCACTGTGAGGATCTGCCGCCCGATCGAATCCGCCAGACCGAAGTCAACGAGCCGTTGATCAACTGGCACTCGATCGATGGCGATCACGCGTTGGAAGCCGTTTATAAAACGAACGGTCAGGCGTCGTATGTCACTGACAAAAATCTACGTTTATATGCCCGACTGCTACGCGAACAGGAAGGTCTCAGCGTATTGCCGGCCTCGTCCGCGGGACTTTTGGCGTTGATCGAACGGCATCGCAACGAGCCTTTGGCCGGTGATCGATATGTCGCCGTCCTGACTGGGAGAAAAGTATGACCCGACAAGAAGCCATCGTCTATTGTGAAGGTGCGTTCCAAACGACCAACGGCAAGACAGCTCACGGACTCGTTCGCAGAACCGAACGCTATCACGTCATCTGTGTTGTTGATTCAACCTGTGCAGGCAACGATGCCGGCGAACTGCTCAATGGTCGCCCCAATGGGATCCCCATCGTCGCGGACCTATCGGCCGCTTTCGAGACTGCGGAATCTCAGGGAATCGTCCCGACTCACCTGGTGATCGGCTTAGCCCCAGACGGCGGGCGATTACCACCGGAGTCGAAGGGAGCGGTCTTGGAAGCCGTCCGCCGGGGTTTGCATGTTGACAGCGGGTTACACGATTTCCTGTCGGACGATGTGCAGTTGGCCGAGCTGGCAACTCAACAGGGCGTCACGATTCGCGATATTCGTAAGCCGCCGTCGCGTGACACGCTTCACTTTTTCAGCGGTAAGATTGAAGACGTGACATCGTTTCGCGTGGCCGTGCTGGGGACCGATTCGGCGATCGGCAAACGCACGACGGCGTGGGTTCTCGTCGACGGTTTTCGGAAAGCGGGACGGACAGCCGAACTCATCGGCACCGGACAAACCGCTTGGATGCAAGGCGCCCGTTACGGCGTAATTATGGATTCTCTGATCAACGATTTCGTCGCGGGGGAAATCGAGCACGCTGTCTGGAGTGCCTGGAACGATCAGAAACCGGATGTGCTGGTGATTGAAGGCCAAGGCAGCTTGATGAACCCGGCCTACCCCGGTGGATTCGAAATCCTCGCAGCCGGTCGACCGGACGTGGTTGTTCTTCAGCATGCACCGACCCGGAAAGAGTACGATGGATTCCCGGGCTACACGATGCATCCGGTGGAGCGGCAGATCGAAGCGATCGAGTTGCTTTCGGGCCGACCTGTTGTTGCAATCACCGTCAACCATGAAGGTCTCGCTCCTGAAGAAATTGCTCCGGCCTGCGATGAGATTCGACAGAAGACGGGACTGCCCACCGTTGATGTCCTCCGCGACGGTATCGACGAGTTAGTCGCTGCAATCATGCAGACGGACGAATTTCAACGGAACTCTAACACCTGAAGTGGGTGAGTCTCGATGAAAATCGCTCGTGTGGAAGCCTGGCCGGTGACGATGCGGCTTACTGAACCGTACACGATCACTTACGAGTCGATCGATACCGTTGACAATGTGTTCGTGCAACTCGTGACGGACGGCGGGATCGTCGGATTCGGCTGCGCCGCCCCGGCCGAGAGTGTTACGAACGAAACCGCTGACAGCGTCTTGAATACGTTCAAGGACATCATTGAACCGGCGTTACAAAATGCAAACCCCTTGTGGCTAGTACGCATTCTGGAAGAATTGCGTGATGAGTTGCGGTTGCACCCGTCGGCCAAGGCCGCGTTAGACATGGCGTTGTACGATCTGCTCGGAAAGACGGCGGGCGTGCCTGTCTGGCAACTGCTCGGCGGCTACCGAGAAAGCATTCCCACGAGCGTGACCATCGGCATTCTCTCGGAACGAGAGACCGTGGAACGTGCCCGCGATTGGGTTTCGCGGGGATTCCGTTGTCTGAAGGTGAAGGGGGGACTTGATGTGTCTTCGGATGCGGCCCGCCTGATCAAAGTTCGGGAAGCGGTCGGGCCAGAGATCGAGCTGCGTTACGATGCCAACCAAGGATACTCCGTTGACGAGACGATCGAGTTCATCCATCAAACCCGATCTTGCGGTCTTGAGTTAATCGAGCAACCAACGCCTTGCGACCAGCCGAGTTTATTGGGCCAAGTGACTCGGCAAACACCGCTGCCTGTGATGGCTGACGAGAGTTTGCTGACGCTACGAGACGCATTTCGTCTAGCACGTGACGGACTTGTGAATATGGTGAATATCAAACTGATGAAAGTCGGTGGGATTTCTGAGGCTTTGCAGGTCAACGCCGTTGCTCGTGCGGCCCGTCTGGACGTTATGGTCGGCTGCATGGATGAGTCCGCACTCGCCATCACGGCTGGTCTACATTTCGCACTGGCTCGCCCCAATGTGAAATACGCCGACCTCGATGGCCACCTCGGTCTCATTGGTGATCCCGCCGCCTCGGCCATCATACTCCGAGATGGGCAACTCTTTCCGCAAGACCGTCCTGGTTTCGGCGTTCAACTCCCATAAGTTCGCAGCAAGTTTGCGTGCTGACGTCGCGATGAATCGAGACGTTCCTTCTGTGTTCACAATGCAGACACTTAGGCATGAGGATTCGACAAACCTCGCTGCTATTCTTCAGGTGAATCGATGGAGGGGGTGCGAAGAATCTGCGTGCAGAGGGAATACGGGACGCCATGAATCGTGAACTCGAGTTCTCCATAGGCCGCCTTATATCCCTTGGTCGGAAGCGCTGTCGAGAAGTGATACTTGCCAGTTTTATCTGGTTGCGTGGTTACCTGAGACCACTGAGCATCTCGAAAGTCTCGGTCTTCCGATTCTGATGTCCACAAAGCAATGTTTTTTGCCGGTGAGGAACTTTGGATCTGAAGGTTAAGACTATCGTTGGTTTCGGAAAAATCCCAACTAAGTTTCGGCAACGGAGTTTGCGTCATCTGGTGCAATGTGAAGGCCGCAACTGTGCGAACAACTTTCTCGTGACCACCCTTCAGCCCATGCCCGGCATTCGGGATGTAAAGAATCCATTTGTCGCCTTGAAGATCGTCCCAGTAATTGTTGAGTGCATCGACAACCCAATAAGGATCGTTCGTGCCATTGATCAACAACTTCGGTCGCGTTAACTGCTTGCGATAGGTATAGGGGTCGACCCAGCCGAACAAAGGATTCTGAGGCTCTTCTTCGATCAGTTTGACAAGCCCTTTGCTGGTATAGTCTTTGATTTGCTCACTATATTTCCCCCAAACCTTGATCTGGTACTTGGTTTGTCGCGAAAAATTCAGTGTGTCGATGACCATCGGAGCGATGCCAATAACACGGGGTTCGACAACAGCAGTGAGCCAGGTTGTCCACCCCCGTTTTGAAGCTCCTGTGACGACGAACTTGTTTAACGTATGCCCGCTGCTTTCCTTCGAAAACTCGGCGGCGGCGTCAAGAGCACGAACGGCACTTTTCACCATGGGAAACAATAGCGGCCAACTCGCGTCGTGGGTGTCGAGATATTTCAAGAACGTTTCTGTGATCAAGTCATCTTCAAAGTGATCCCCTAATAATGGCTGATTGGGGACTTGTAGCAGCATTAAGCAACGAGCCCCGGTCAGTTGCGCCAACTGAGCACCGATGAGCCTGTCGCCGTCACGCAGTTCACTCCCTGTGCGGCCCCCTGTGATAAAGAGGATCGCATGCTCGGGGAATTTGAGTTCGGCCGGTTCAAACACCGCGAGGACATGATTCCAGACGATACCTTGCCAAGTTTGAGAAACGAGATTCAACGTGTGAAGCTGGCCACCGCCGTTCTCGAGTGTCTCCGACTTCACGAGATTCCAACGATAGCTCTTGTCTTCGGCGTTGACATATGTGTGGAGTGCCGTCGCTATGCCCTGATCTTCCGAAAGGAGGTCGCCCGTCCGGCAACAAATACACCACAAGAAAACGATCGTGATTACGGCTAAGGATTTTGCTGGCATATCGAGTCCGAAATACTTTCCTGCAAAATAGAACTATGGTCGATGCTTGGGAAAATGGAATTGTCAGTTTCAAAGAGGATGTCACAAGAAAGCTTGGCTCATTTTGCCGTGGTTTTGAGATCGATCGTTCCCAAGTCGATCGGATCGGTGCCGGCAACGGTTAATGTGAACTCGGATTTCTGCGGGTCGGAGTAGCGACCGTTCAACAGGTCGCCTGTATAACTTCTCGAGACCAAATTCATTTGACCGGCCTGAAAGGTCAATCGGTATTCGCCTTCGGGAACGCCGTCGCCGGTCTCGTACGTCGAGATTTGGAACTTACCACCTTCACCGGTCATGCAATGAGAAACGGAAGGGTGTTCCTGATCCATTCCCCCGACCGGATGTGTCGCGATTTTGACGGGGTTCGCGGGCACCTTCCCGTCGATGGTGACAACCCCCGACACCGGTGCTGTCGGTTTGCGATAGGGCTCGTCATCGCCTCCACAACCGATGCCCAGCAGCAAACAAGTCCCGACAGCCAGGCTTGTTATGCTTCTTTCAAGTCTCACACCCAGTAACGTCATCCTGTGGTCCTTGTCTTTCAATAATAACCATTCCACGAAGGCGAAACGATCAATTTCAAGCCAACCGAGATATGGTTGTGCAAGCACTTCCGTCGCCGATGATGCGTTAGAATTTTTCTGATGACAATGAAGTTTTCACTCACGCGAGCCGAGACATGTAATTGTCGTCAGAACTCATTGTCTCACGCAAACTGTTGAAACAAGAGTGACGTGTGACAGCCTAAATTAATAGTCTCCGACGACTTCTCCCTTGGCTCGGGTGATCAGACCGGCGAATGTCGACGATGCGACATTTTGAGAGATAAACCGTGCGGAGCCGTCAGTCATGAGGAACTGAGCTCCGCCGGGGTGAAAACTCATGAAGCCCGTGCTACGCATGTTCGTGCAATTGATGATGCAAGGGCCACCACCAGGGCTGCCGTCGGTCAGCGAACCTTCGGGCCAATGTTCGCCAAGTAAGAAGTCGCCCCAGGCTCCGCCTTGCGACGGTCCGAATGAAGATGTGAGAGCTTGGTCGACTTGTTTACCTCGGTAGACTTGATTCCCGCCAACGCGTTCACCGAGCAGAATGGTATTCGACGTGCCATCCTTCACATCACCGAATCGGTTACACTCGTTAGGTTCCGAGAGGACACCACCCCGTTGACCTCCGGCGTTTCCGGCATACGCAATACTAGCGAAAGTCCCGCGAACCCCACTGGATGCACAGTAGTCCGAACGAGCCGCTGTCCAAGTGAGATCGAAAGGCGGAATACCAGGTCCACCGGCATTTGCTGGCAGGGAGTAGTCATGGACGGCATCGCCGGGCGTCGATGGACACATGAAAGCGGGAAGCGGTGTCGCGATGACTTGCAAGTTCTGGGCAACCGCAGCCGGAGGAAAACCGGCGGCTGATGCTTCATTGAATGCCGGGACCTTGGAATCCCACTGATTCCACAAATTGCCCTGTTCGATAAAGGGAAGAATTTGTGTGCCCCAACTCGAAACGTTTAAATCGTTCCCCAACATGTAGGGGAAGGGAAACCTGTTATAGGTGTCATGATATTGATGCAACGCCAGTCCGAGTTGCTTGAGATTGTTTTTGCATTGGGTTCGTCGGGCAGCCTCTCGTGCTTGCTGGACAGCAGGCAATAAAAGGGCAATCAGAATGGCAATGATGGCGATCACCACCAGGAGCTCAATCAACGTGAATCCTCTACGGACCATCCCACAAGGTGTCTTTTGGCGACCCATCATGATTACTCCGAGACTACGTCAAAATTTGCAATGAGATTCAGCGGAACGCATGGTTTCATCGCCACCGAACATGTTGCGATTGGCCTTCACGATGACGTTCCGCGGAAGTCCTTCAAGAACTGATTGTTTGGTTGCGAATGCACTTCGAAAGTACCAATCTGTACGTGGTTCATCAAGAAAAACCTCTGCGTGTTCGCGAATTCTTTATAGTCGCGAGGGATTTCATCGATCCTTCACGCGATTGAGCCCCATAAGCTTAGGCATTGATCCGCCTTCCTGCATGACATGTGCCCGGCCAATTGAATGATCGCGATCCGCTCTCGCGGTAGTCACCGGACGTCTCAACGAAGGTTTCGAAATGCTGAGACGTTCTCCAGGAAAGCAGAACTCGCGTTGCGTTTTGTTATTCTCCTGAAAAGTTGTCAGTATGGAACTGCGACGTTCGATTGACGCTCGAATCACCGGCGATGATGATGGAATTCGTTTCTTTCGCCCGGTCCATGTTGCGGTCAGTAAATAACGATGAGTGATACCCTGATGAAATCGAACATGGCCATCACAATATTGATTGTCGCATTGACGACCAACCTGACGGTCGGCAGTGCAACCGCACAGGATACTGGGACCAAGAAGAAGGTCGCACGTCGATCTCAACAGACGAAATACCTGGAAACCGGGGGCGAGCGTAAACTCGAAATCGCCTACAAGAGCATCGCCGGACGAGACTTGAAGCTGGACTTGTACTATCCGACCACCAATCGCTCCGAAAAGTGTCCCGTGATCGTCTTCACACACGGAGGGGGATGGGCGGCCGGCAGTCGATACAAGGCAGCGAGCGGATCCTTTGGGATTGTGTTCGAGCAATTGATTCAACAAGGCTTCGCCGTGGCGCCAGTCTCCTATCGTTTAGCGAAGAAGGGCAGCAACGTCGCGATACGGGATTGCGTCATCGACTGTAAAGACGCCGTCCGCTACCTTGCGAAGAACAGCGAATCGCTCGGGATCGACCCAATGCGTATGTTTGTGATGGGTGACTCTGCAGGCGGCCACATCGCTCAAATGCTTTTGTTGGCATCACCAGATCAATTACCCGGCGATGCTGCTCTTTCCAAAGTCTCCTACCGCATGGCGGCTGGCGTCTCGTGGTATGGCCCGTGCGATTTCGAAAAGATCGACTTGTTCAACCATGACGACCAAGCCAATTTTCGTGACCGGTTCGAAGCTCGAATTATGGGATCCGATTCCGGCGTCAAGGATAAGCAAACTCGGTACCGGGAAATCAGTCCGATCAACTATCTCAGCAAAGACAGCCCGCCACTGCTGATGATTCAGGGAGACAAAGATACGACCATTCCCGTCAAGCACGCCTATCACATGAAGAAGAAAGCCGACGCGGTCGGGGCACCGGTCGAAGTCATGATCGTCAAAAACTCCGGCCACAATTGGCGTCGAGTCGATGCGGATATCGAACCGCCTCGTGAGACAATCATCGAACGCACGGTGCAATTCTTCGTCGATCAGAACTCGCTACAACACTAAGTGATCGCTGTTATGAATCCGATTATCCAACCGCTCTTACGTATCCTGCTGGCATTAGCCTGTTTGCAGTCGCAAACCGCGATAGCGACAGAACCGCCGTATGATGGCAGCTGGGAATCACTTCAGAAGATGCCAGTCCCCGCGTGGTTTGATGATGGCAAGGTCGGCATCTTTATTCACTGGGGACCGTACAGCGTTATCGGCTACCGCAAGGGGGGCCGTGGCTATTCCGAGCATGTCCCGAAAATGATCTATGCGGATCCCACGCACTACTATCCGTGGATGAAAGAACGCTGGGGAGCGACCCCGCCGGAGTTCGGCTACAAAGACATTGTCTCTGAGTTCAAAGCCGAGAAATGGGACCCTGAAGCGTGGGCGAAACTTTTCGCGGACGTCGGTTTCAAGTATTGCGTGATGACTGCGGAACATCACGACGGTTGGGCGAACTGGGACTCCGATCTCACGCCGTGGAATGCGATGGATAAAGGTCCCAAACGGGACTTGGTCGGCGATCTTGGAAAAGCCTTGAAGAAACACGGACTGAAGTTCGCACCGTCGTATCACCGCGAGCGACATGATACCTTCTTTGCAAAGAAGCTTTATGTCATCGACGCCGAACCTCAAGATGATATCGCCGAAGAGATTCGCCGAGTGCCGGAAGCGGCATCGTTGTATGGTCCGTTTGGACTGTCAAAAGAGTTTGTCGACGACTATGTGGCTCGCTGGAAAGAGATTCAGACGAAGTATCAGCCGGACTTCTTGTGGATTGACGATATCCCGATCTGGACGCGAGACGGCAACCAGGTGCTAGCAGGTCAGGCGAAGCCGGAAGTTCAATACTTCTATGATCAATGTCGCCTCATGATCACCGACTTTATGAATGACGGAGCTGCACGCGGGGCGAAAGTCTATGTCAACAATAAGGGCGGCAACCGCAATTGGCCGGATGGAGTCGGCTGTCTCGAAAAAGATAATCTCAAACTCAAAGTGATCGGTCCGAAGTGGGAGAGTTGCACGACGTTTGGAACGTCCTTC
The DNA here is from genome assembly GCF_984380535.1 of Thalassoroseus sp. Classification (NCBI taxonomy): domain Bacteria; kingdom Pseudomonadati; phylum Planctomycetota; class Planctomycetia; order Planctomycetales; family Planctomycetaceae; genus Thalassoroseus; species Thalassoroseus sp. The sequence continues at coordinate 8,319 of NZ_CFHRBF010000012.1, read as the reverse complement.
GGTTATCTCGAAGGTGATCGCTATAAGAGTATTGAAAGCGTGATTCACGAGATGATCGAAGTCATCAGCCGCAACGGGAACTTCCTCGTGAACATCGGGCCGAAGTCGGACGGGACGATTCCCGAGCCTCAGATGGAACGTCTGATGGCAATGAAGGAGTGGTTGGAAATCAATGGAGAAGCCATCTACGGCACTCGGTACTGGAAAGTGAGCGAGCAGAAGAATGAACATCTCGCGTTCACAACGAAAGGCAAGACGCTGTACGCGATCAAACTCAAGGAACCGACGTCCCCGTTTACGATCGAAGACGCGGCTCACTTCTGGAAGTCAGGGATCAAATCCGTGCAATTGTTGGGCCACCCGTATCACGCCGCAGTGGATTGGTCGATCGGCCCCAACGGACTCGACATCCAACCTCCACGGAAACTCGGGAAAAGTCAATACGCATGGGTCTTTAAGGTTGTCACCAATCGTGATCAGCATGTTCCCAATGTGATCCAGACGGACGCTTCGAAGGCACTCAGCGGGACGAAAGAAGTTGATCTCGAAGGTCATGATCCGGGAGCGATATCAAATCTACTGGGTTCATCGGTCGTGATCGAAACCACGGACGAAGCGAATGGCTTCCGGCGGCTGGTTCCGCGAAAATCGGATTACACGGTGATCGCAAATCGCAGGACGAACAATGATCCGATTGCGCTACTGACAGATGGGCAACTCATGGAAGGAATCGGCCCGGTCTTCTCGAATGATGTTCGCAATGGCATCTACAAAATGGACCTGGGCGTTGTACGTCCTGTCTCGGCGATCACCAGTTGGTCACACAATTGGAAGGGGATTCGCGGCTCTCAACAAATTGTTCTGTATGGCAGCGATGCCAAGAAAGACCCGGGCTGGAATCTGAAGAAGTATGTTACGCTCGGCACTATCGACACGGTCAGTAAGCCTCAGGCAAAATTCACAGCGGCATCCCTCCGCGCGGACGATGGGAAGTCATTGGGGAAATTTCGTTGGATCGTCTGGGCGGTTTCGCCGGTGGTCCGAAACGGTATCGCCGAGAACACGGCCTTTCAGGAACTAGCCGTTGAAGTCGGAGAGCCTTCCCCATGAAAGCGGTTACAACATCCATTCCAAGTTATCGCGGAAACCGAGGCATGTCAGAACAAAAGGTTGTGAGTCGTATTGATGCGTTATTGATCGTGGCATTTCTGACCGCAACGACAACTGTCATGGCCAAGGATTCCGCTACATCAACACTCGGACTTGCCCCACCGAAAGGAGCGGTCGTTCTGTTTGATGGCTCAAACTTCGACGCCTGGACGCCGTTCTCGTGGCAGTGGATCAATCCAAACAATGACCAAAAAGAAATTCAGTGGAAGCTGGTCGATGATGATGCGATGGAGATCGCTTTTGAGTTCGAGGGGAAGCGACGGAAACAGTTTCTATGCACAAAGCAAAAGTTCGGCAGTTATCGACTGCACTTAGAATTTCGCTGTCCCCAGGGAAACGACGGCAACAGCGGTGTCTTCTTCGGCCCGCTTTATGAACTGCAGATTCTCAACAGCGAAGACAAGAAAAGCCCAGGCATGGGCGACTGCGGTGCGATCTATCAGATTCGTGTTCCTGATGTGAATGCTGCCCTCGGTCCGGAAGTCTGGCAAACGGTCGACCTTGAGTATCAAGCTGCAAAGATCGGTCGGAACGGGTTTATGACTGAGCAGGGAGCCGCCCGCGTCACGGTTCGACTCAACGGCAAACTGATTCATGATGACTTCAAACTGTCATTACGTCGGAATAAGTACGCCGCGTTCCCTGAAGAGCCGACCTCACCCATCGTCCTGCAGGAGCACGGTTCGAAAGTGCAGTTTCGAAACATCTGGATACTTGAGAAACCAACTGAAGACAAGCAGAAGAAGTAGGCATCGTCGATACTCAAGACACTCACTTAACTGTCCGAACGGGTTCTGGGCTTACTACTCGACGCTAGACGCTGGCAAGTTGTTTCATCGTCCAGTCGGAGCGATCGACGAGCACGGCTGGCCTTTGGAATCGTGGAGCAGCGATACTCCCGTGCCTCAGCCTTTTCCGGTCAGTGTCTATAGCAAAGGTAAAGAGATCACCGGTGGAGTGTTCCCAGCATGGGGGTCGATTTCGAACGACCAGGAAGAGGCGATGGCCGACACGATACGAGCCTATTAGGCCGACGAACAACTGAGCCGAAAGCACAGGAATCGACAGTAGATATGCAATCACTCAAACCCAGCATCGCATCTGTGATGGGCATCGTTCTTGTCACCGCACCTCCTGTAGTTGCTACCGACGCGCTGGCAACCACCAAACCCAATATCGTCTTTATCTTCGTTGACGACCAAGGCTACTACGATCTCGGGTGCTATGGCGCGACTGAAGTCAAGACACCGCGGATTGATGCAATGGCCGATGAGGGGATCCGGTTCACGGATTACTACGCGGCTGCTCCCATTTGCAGTCCGTCGCGGGCTGGACTGTTGACGGGGTGTTATCCAAGGCGAGTTGGCAATCATATCTGGGTGCATCGCGCTGACTCGGCGTCAGGAATTCATCCTAGCGAACTGACTCTCGCGGAGTTGTTCCAACAGAACGGCTACGCCACTGCCTGCATCGGCAAATGGCATTTAGGATTCCAAGAGCCGTTCCTGCCACGCAACCAGGGATTCGATCACTACTTCGGTTTGCTGCACAATCTGGACCCGGTTGAGGTCGTGTATTTCGGCGACAAGGGTGTTCCTTTGATGCGAAATGACACGATTGTTAAGCGTCCCGCCGACCCGGCGGAATTGACGAAGCTCTACACCGACGAAGCCATCGCCTTTATGGAGAAGAACGCGAGGAAGCCGTTCTTCCTCTATCTGCCGCACACGATGTTGCACAATCCGCTTGGCGTCAGTGAAGAATTCCGAGGGACTTCGAATTGGGGAGAATATGGCGACGCGATCCAGGAACTCGATCACAATGTTGGTCGCCTGTTTGACTCACTGAAGCGGCTCGACATCCAAGACAATACCATCGTTGTTTATGCGTCCGATAACGGCCGAGGCCCTGGTCGTACGCCGCAACAGAAAATTCGTGGACGTAAGCTCTCGACGTACGAAGGCGGCATTCGTGTACCGGCCATCGCATGGGGACCAGGTATCGGGCTGCAGACGGGCTTGGAGTCAGCGGCGGTGATTCGCGCGATGGACTGGTACCCATCGCTCGCAACGCTGGCCGGGATCAAGATTCCCGAAGGTCGCGTCATCGACGGTCGCGACGTCAGTCCTTTACTGAAGGGGGAATCCGCAGTTGTTCCAGCTCCGGGCCTGAAAAAATCGCTGAATGCGGAAGTGCCTTTGCGTCGTCGCTGGGATCCGCCTGGAGAATGGGAACCGCTGATCAAACGCTGGGAGTACAACGACGCGTTCTTCTATCATGGCAGCCAAGGTGCGCTGGCGGCGGTGCGTTGGCAGAACTGGAAGCTTTACTTGAATCCCAGTCTTCAACTTTACGACCTGTCGAAAGACCCAGGCGAATCGACTCTTATCCGCAATGGCGCCGTGATTCGCAAATTGCGTGGCATGGCGATTCTGTTTCAGGAAGAGATGCGGCTTGATGCCCGAGCGGCAGGACAGGCGACGCCCCGTCGAACTGATGGCAAAACCGAGATTCCAGGGGAGATCATTGATCGGCTGCACAGCAAGCTGGATGTGACCTTCGCCCGCTATGGCGATCGCACACTCGAGATGGATATCTACCGCCCAAAGGACAATTGGGGAACTCTGCCAGCCATCGTGTGCATTCACGGTGGCGGTTGGCGTAAAGGCCAGAAGCTGCACTTCCGCAATGTCGCACAGGCCCTGGCCGCGAGAGGTTTCGTGACGGCCTCGATTGACTATCGCCTCAGCGGCGAGGCTCCGTTCCCGGCACACATTCACGACTGCAAGGCCGCCGTAAGATTCCTGCGAGCGAATGCCCTGGAGTACGGCATCGCCCCGGACAGGATCGGCGCGATTGGCCATTCCGCCGGCGGTCACCTGGCTGCTTTGCTGGCAACGTCGGCAGGCGTGCAGGAACTCGAAGGCGATGGCGGCAATGCAGAAGTGAGCAGCGTCATTCAAGCGGTCATCCCGATGGGCGGACAAACGGATTTCCTGTCCGATCGCAATCGAAAGATCTCAAGCGAAAAGGAGATTTGGCAACAGTTCCTCGGCGGTTCACAGCAAGAAATACCCGAGACTTATCGACTCGCATCTCCGCTGGTCCACGTCGATAAGACGGACCCGCCCTGCTGGATCATCACGGGTGAAAACGACGATCCCAGTACCCACGCTGATCAGTTTCGTGCACGTCTGAAACTGCTGGGCATTCAATCGGAGCTGACTGTGATCAAGGATGCTCCGCATGCGTTTCTGACAAACCAAGCCTGGTTTGACGAGGCGATGCAAATCGCTGATACGTTTTTCACGAACACATTGAAATAGGTGTGATTCGCCTCGTTATCGTGGAGACCAGGCTACAATAACCTATCAAAACGAAATGAAAGGTTATTTCGACAAAGCGGATGCCTGCATCCTGAAGTGAAACTCGAATCACAACGCGGTCATCTACCGGGACTCGAGAGGTACGAAAAACGCATCTAACAGTGATCCCTACTCCCTACAAACGTTGGCTTATTCGGGAAGTTTGGGATCGTAGATCAGTAGCTCCGGTCGCGAACAGAACGGTGATGCCGGCAGACCTTCGCGGTTATAGAGATTGCAGTTCTCCGGATTGACGGTGTAGGCATAACGAACTGCGATCGGTGATGCGACTTCGTCGGAAGTGACGACAACTTTCTTGCCATCGATCTTGGCTTTCGCTGGATGCCAGTTACCGGATGAATCCAGGATCTCAGAATACGCCAGTTCTGCTTCCGGAGTCTCGTACGGTTTCGCAAGGCCGTCTTTCTCAGCGACCATCAAACCGCTCTCGGCATGCCTGAAGTGCAGAATGACCTTGCCTCCTTGGACCTCCTGTCGTTCAAACATCGGACCACTGAACGGGATTGCCCGACCATAGTCCTTCGCCAAGGCCCAACTAGTCAGTCGCTCGCCGACATCAATTTTGTTCGGTGGATGAATCCCGGCACCATCGAGGTCCACAGTCACCACCATGCCCGTATGCGGAAGATCGGTGGCGAGTCGCTGCTGTTCCCGCAGATAAGGCCAGCCTTCCCCAGCACCGCTGCCAGGAAGTTGCACAAAATAGACCCGCAACTTCTCGTTCCCAAATGCCTGACGCCAGCCATTGATCATCGCTCGCATCTTGTGCTGGTAGTCGCGGGGATCTTCTTGCACGCCACTGTTGGATTCCCCCTGATACCAGATTGCTCCTCGGACTGCGAACCGGCTGATTGGCTCGAGACGAGAATGGAATAGCCGTCCCGGTAACCAGTTGGCATCGCGGGCGCGAACTCCGCCGGGTAACTTCCAGATTCCTTCGAGGTACTCCCGGTCACCGAGTTCCAGCTCCTTCTTAAGAGTCGGATGGGAAGCAAAAGCGGACCGCGGAATAAACGGTTCGATCGGAGTTCCGCCGCGTGAGGAATCGATTACGCCAATGGGAATGTTCAACTCGGCATGCAGTCGTCGCGCAAAATAGAACGCCACACCCGAAAAGCCTGAGACTGTTCTCGGACTGCATACGTTCCAGTTTGCTTTCTGCCGCAGATCTTTCAGCGGTTCACGACTCTCGGGTTCATTGATGCGGCAGAATCGCAATTGAGGCAGTTCAGCAGCCGCAATATCCATCGCAACGGTATCGAGCTGCTTCGCCATCGCCCCAACGGTCATCGCCATGTTTGACTGACCGCTCGCATGCCAGACCTCTCCCACGAGGACATCGTTGATAACAATGTGCTGGTCGCCGCACTTGACATGCAAGGGCCTTCCTTCGGCATTGGCTTTCAAGGGCTTGAAGCTGACGGACCATACGCCATTCTCACTGGCTACTGCTGCCACTCTTTGATCAGCGAACGAGACTTTCACTATGTTGTCCGCGTCCGCCCAGCCCCAAACCTGAATCGGCTGATCCCGTTGCAGAACCATGTGGTCCGAGAAAATGCCAGCCAAACGAAGCTCGGCCGACGCTTCACGAACTCCCACAGCGAGAAAAGCGATCGCGGTGATCAGGTAGAGACAGCGTGTCATTCGGTTCATTGAATGATTGCTCCCAATCATGTCGACCGCCACTTCAGGGTCTTGGATTCACCATTCCATGGATGTTGAGGATCGGTGGTGTGAGTTGTGAGAGTAACGCCGTTCGCAGTGAGTCTCGCCGTCGTCCACCCGGTCGTCGACTGCTTGGGATCGGCGACATATGACGTCGCGGGCGTGTTGAGGATGTGAATACCCTGATGCTCCGCGTAACTGCGGTCATGGATGTGTCCGTGAATGTAGGCCTTGACCCACTTGCGTGGTCCGATGATTTTCCAGAGTTCTTGCGAGTCGATCAGCCCGCCGGGAAAGTGCAGTGGATCACCGCCAAGACGCGGATTGTGGTGCGTCATGATAATCGCTGGCTTCGTCTTCAGCCTGTCGAGGGCAGCAGCCAGCCATTTCAGTTGCGATTCCCCAATTGTGCCTGGTGTGACCATCGTCTTTTGCAAAGAATCGAGCAAGAAGAAGTTGGCGTGTTGCGTTTCGACGACGGCAATATGTCGTGACTCAACAGGCGGGGTCTTCGGTCGTTGCTCGCGCAGGATTTCGTAGAACACTTCCCGATGATCGTGGTTGCCGAGCGTAAGATGAGTCTCGATCCCCGCATCCTGAAGCGGACGAATCAGTTTGCCAAAATGCTGATAGTCTCCTGGTCGGCCATCCTTGAGGGCCAGATCGCCATTGATAAGCACACACGCCGGTTTCGTCGGTCGATTCACCAATTCCGTGACGATCTGACGCAGGTGGCTCGGGACAGGTGAATTTGGCGGGTGCTTCTCGCCAATATGCGTGTCGTTCAGCAGATAAACCAGATCGGACTCGACTTCCGGAGTCTTGGCAGCGTTCGCGTCGCGTCCGTACAACAACACGCTCGCGCCAGCAGCTTGCAGGAAACGCCTGCGATTCAACGTGGCCAGATGGATTGGCATGATTAACGACTTTCGTGGGAATGTCTCAGGATTATTGGCGCCGTTATCATAACATCATGCCTGTCGCATTCTCAAAGTGATTGGCCAGCAAGGCGGATTGGCCTTAACCGCAAATTCACAACGAGAACACCGAACGCGATCGGTCTCGACGGATTCAACAATCCAAGAGTCACACTGCGTGCATTGGATTAACGCTTGGCTCAGCAGCCGCTCGCCTCATCGTAGATGTATTCTCCGCCGCCAGGATCGAGATACGTCATACCATACTTGGCATCGGCGATCTGATTGGCCTCCCTTCCTGGCACCGATGCTGGCCAACTCCGTTTGGAGAATATTAAACTCCGTTTGGAGAATATTAAACTCCGTTTGGAGAATATTAGCGGTTGCGGTGGGTAGAAATGTGGTTGTGTTGTTCCCTGATCTTCCCGCAGGTGTTGCCTTCCATGATCCAACCGGGGAAGCCCTTGATTGCTCTGGCGTAGACGTTGGACCGGGCAGCCGAAAGCGGTTGCGGTTTCCGCCCCTTCCACTTCGTCGGCCCTCCGTTCGTCCGCCAGGGCGACAGAACGTGAAGCGATTTTGTCCGCACAATATTTGCACGGCTGGCCGCAGGAAACACTGTCCGGCTAAGAGTCTCAACGAAAAAACGCCTCACGGTTTTCCGTGAAACGTTAGACGTAAAGCCTTTGAAATCAACATCTAAAGCGGAGAGAGGGGGATTCACCTGAGGGGGTTGCGTAAGGTCCAGCGTGCAAGCGGGTTATGACGACAAGCTGTTACACAGCTCGGACTTGCAATCAACCGTCTGTTTTCGTTTGTGGTCTTGCTTTCTCGCCCTTTGTCATTTGTTTTGTCCCAATGGGACGAACGATCATTGCGGCAGATATCTCCTTCTGGAGGTATCTCGATGACGAATTCGTCAGACGTTCAATCCACAAACCAAAGCAGCCCTTTACGCGTCCTAATCCCCGCACGGGTAAGTGATCCGCGTCCGGGAAAACAGGATGAACGGTCGGTAACCGATCAAGATGATTTGATTCGAAGTTGGATTGATCAAAACATTCCGGAGCCATGCGAAATCGAAGTTTTCGCTAGCTCCGGGCGAGGCGAATGGTTGGACCGCGCGGAGTTCATCGAGCTTTGTGATAAGGTTGCGACCCGCCAGTACGATCTCGTTG